>JAJZFK010000200.1 GCA_021805405.1 bacterium | reverse complement strand
TCTGGCCGGAATGGTAAGCAAGACGAAAAAGATAGGCTTTGTGGGCGGGCAGCGCATTCCACTGATAGAACGGTTTGAAGCGGGATATCGTGCAGGAGCCGAAACAGCAGACCCGTCTATTGTAGTAACGGCGACGTACACAGGTGACTGGAACGATGAGAGCAAGGGAAGGAGCCAGGCTGAGCAGCAATTTGGCGCTTGCGATTACATCATATACCAGGCCGCAGGTAAAGCTGGCTTGGGCGTTATTGAAGCCGCAAAAGCCCGTGGCAAAGGTTTCTACGCCATTGGCGTCGACATGGACCAGGACTATCTTGCACCTGGAAGCGTGCTTACAAGTATGGTGAAACATGTTGATACAGCCGTGCTCGACACAATAAAGCGCGTAAAGGACGGCCAATTTGATGCGGGTACCCATGTTTATGGGTTAAAAGATGGCGCTGTGGGATTATCTCCGATGAAGTACACACGACAGGACGTACCGGCTGTCGTATTCAAAAAGTTGGACGAGTTGAAGGCGATGATTATAGCTGGAAAACTAGTGCCACCTTCAAAATTGTCTGAATTGAACGCCTTTCATCCCCCCCACATTGCGTAGGTATTACTAAAATATTGATTAAGAAATCCGTTTAGTATTGAATATAATGCTAAACGGTTTTTTTATTTTCAAATATTGGTGCATTTTGGTTGTATATCAGCGTATAATGATAATTAATCTGCGGATGGCAACCATATCACAGACATTCACTCTCAGGAGTTACCTAAACAATGAATATTGCTAAGGGCGCAACAAGGTCCAAAATCCTCTCACTTATCAAGAGCGAGCAGGCGACTACCGTTAAGGACATATCGGATTTGCTGAATATTTCACAGGTGGCTGTAAGGCAGCACGTCACAATTCTACTAGATGAAAATCTGGTTGAAATGGAGCCAATTCGAAGTCGCCCTGGAAGACCACAGCATAAATTCAAGATTACCGCTGAAGGTGATGAGCAGTTTCCCCGGTGTTATGACAGGATTTCACTGGACTTGCTTAACGAACTACAGGACTGGCAAGGTTCCGAAGCAGTGCAGACCCTGTTTCAGCGACAGAGTGAGCGCACTCTGCAGCGACTAACGGCCGCCGCAGGAGATGATGGTGACGTATCCAACGTGCTCTCGTTGCTTGCTGCCGATCTCACCGAACGTGGGTTTATGGCAGAACTGTGCATGTCGGACCGGGGAACTGCTGAACTGGTCTACAGAAACTGTGCAGCATGCTCTGTAGCGCAACTACACCCAGATATCTGTTGTGCGGGCCACGCGCACCTTCTTGGCCGCGTAGTAGGCGATGAAAACGTATCTCATTTAACGTCACGCAAATCTGGAGCTGCTTCTTGCACAGTGCGCGTGAAACTACCGTCTCGCAGTTAAGACCAGTCTGCGGTCACCTAACCTGAAGGGTGCATCGCTGATTCACGCGTTAGACGGTTGGGTTGAGGATTGAGGCTTCAACGTGCCATAACATTCCGCAGGAATTGTAATGTCGTGTGATGTAACGGTAAATTCCTGAGGCGAATATTGAGGTCTTTGTCGAATTGCATGGTAAATGTCACGGTGTTCAAAGCAGATAGTTGAGGTAACTGGTTGCGACTTCATTTGGCACAACCAAAGAAAAGTCGATGGGGTTTGTAATTGAATAGAGCATCCGCTTCTGTAGAGGCGGATGCTCTTCGTTTTGATAGCAGGGTTGGTTCCCAACTTTCAAACTATGCAGTTAGTCGGTGTCGGTCTGGCGCGCTCAAAAGAAGCAACAAGTAACGGTTTGTCTATGCAACAAGGCCCATGTGCTGGGATAGCTTACTCACTTCTACCGCTACTGCTGACTCTACGGCTTCAAGCTGGGCGGCAGGAATGTGGAGCTCATCGAGTACAGCGGGATCTGCTGAGTACGTTGTGCTTATAGGCGAATAACCTAGTCCTGCCAGGTGGGCGAGTACATTGCCCACGTGAACGTAGAGATTGATCTTGTCAAAACTTCCGTCATCGTTGATCGGGTCATGATGACGGCCAATCGAAGGTACATACAGTTCTGGCAGGTTCCAGTGGTGAGCAACAAGAGCGCCAATCTCCTGATGCGTTACACCCAGGCAGTCCTTCTCCGCGTCAAACTGACAAATATCCCTGTCTCTCATGAGGTTGTAGACCATTGTTGCCTCGTCTGAAAGGAACATTGCCATTGCCAACTTTCCAATGTCGTGAAGGAGCCCGGCAATGAATGCTTCCTCCGCATGTGGATCGTGAGCAAGCATAGCCAGAACCTTAGCCGCGCAGCCCACAGCAAGACTGTGCTGCCAGAACTGCGTAAGGTTAAATGTCTTGTTGAGCGCCTTGCCGCTAATCGACGACTGAAAGGCAACGGTTATACATATAGACCGAATGGTGTTGCACCCGAGTTTACTGAGTGCCTTTTGCAGGTTGACGATTTTACCATCTCCCCCGTAATACGAGGAGTTGGCGGTGCGAAGGATCTTGGCAGAAAGACCAGCATCCCGAGCGATCACCCGCTCAAAATCACGTGGGCCCGCAGCAGGATTGTCTGCCAGGGCAATAACCTGCGATACAACTGTAGGCAAAATTGGCAGCGTCGCAGCACGTGCGAGCTTTATATCGAGATGGTGTAGTTCCATAAGATTCTTGCAATCCTCCGACGGTAATTTTCGGCCGAACGACTCCTTCCGCTTAGAGTGTAATTCGCCGATTCGCAAGAATTTATGACGCTAAGTCTATCATCTAAGTTGGTTCGAATCTGGTACAATTTCCACCATATGAAGGCGCACCAGTAACTTCAAAAAATTTCGGAAGATTTGTGGCAATTACACAATCACTTATTGCTACTTATGGGGACCAGTGATGGTGAACAAACGGGGTAATCGGCCACTAGTCGGTGCGTTCGGGAATTTGTCTTGGCGCGTTGCAGTTTTAGTCGCTGGTTGTATGCTAGTTGCTTACTTAGTGGCGTTTAGTGAACCAGCCCTGTCGGCGCCTATGCCAAATGCCCTCGATAGCCAACTGAAATCGGCCATCGCGACCGCGCCATCGCAGGTGAAATGGCCTGATCAGAACTACATAAAGCTACTTGACCTGGCTGATGTTACTGTGAAACCGGATGGTACCCAGGTAGCAGTTTACCGTGAGACATTCAAGCTGTTTAACCGTAACGCGCGTGGTCTTGCAGAGGTACAACTACCCTATGACAGTGCCTACCAGCAAGTAACGCTGTTAGGCGCGAGGACCGTACAACCAGGTGGAACGGTTCTTACCGTTACCCCGGCGGATGTGCGACACGGCAGCCCCGCCGCAGATTTCGCGATGTATGATGATGCAGCTGCGCTCCTCTTTTCTATGCCGGGCATTGTAGATAACTGTGTAATTGATTATGAATACAAAGTTATCACTCGCCCGTTTCTCATTCCAGGTACGTATGCACTCTATTGGGGCTTTTCCGATAGCGAGCCTGTTGTAATAAGCTCGTATAGATTACACGTGCCAGCGGGACATGTACCCGCCTATATCGTCTATAATGCTCCGCACCTGAAGCCAGTGATGAGCTTTACAAGCGGTGGAAAGGAACAGAACCTTACCTGGACGATGCGGAACATTGCTCCCGTCAAGATTGAGCCAGCTATGCCAATGGCCCCGCTCGTTCGCAGCTGGATGCAGATTTCGAGTATTCCTAGCTGGAACTCTATTGCAGACTGGTTTCATGGCCTGCAGCAACCCCAATCCACGGCTACTGCTACTCTGCGCCAATTAGCGGCGCGTCTATCGCGAGGATGCACCACGGAAGATGCTCGCTGCGAGAAGTTATTTAACTGGACATCACAAAAGGTGCGCTATGTTGGGCTAGAACTGGGGCTTTCCGCTTACCGGCCCCATCGAGCAACCGAGGTGTGCGACAATCTGTATGGCGACTGCAAAGACAAGGCAAACCTGTTAATCGCGCTTCTTTCCATTGAGCATATTAAAGCCTATCCGGCGCTGCTTCACGCTAAGGATCCGTTGCCAGTGGAGGGGCAGCTACCTGCGCTAAGTGCATTCAATCACTGTATTGTACGGGCCAATGTGGACGGGAAGTGGATATGGATGGATCCCACCGCATCGGACTGCCCCTATGGCGATATTCCAGCAGCCGATAGGGGAGCACAGGCGCTGGTCATAATGGGGAGTAACGGGCAGTTTGAAACAGTTCCGCCATATACGACGTCCAACAATGGTTCTGACATCGTTTTTGACGTACATATGGTGAGTGCAACCGTAGCTAATGTTACCTGCACACTTACGTTGCGTGGGGTGGTTGCACAGTCACTACGGGGTATGTTGAGCCGCGTGCCCGGTCCCAAGCAGAAGGAGGCAATTAACTCACTCGCTCAGTCGTTGGGACTGCAGTCTGGAGTTAACAGTTTCCATTTGAAGCCAGAGGATATTCTCGGAAACATACTCACTAAGTACAATTCCCTCGCCAAGGAGATGCAGGTAGCGATGTGTATCAAGCACATTGAGCTTTGGAAACAG
>JAJZFK010000278.1 GCA_021805405.1 bacterium | reverse complement strand
CATCAACCGATAATTTCCACAGGTGGGACCAAAGGACGTGGGAGCCATTACTTACTTGGACACTAACTGAACAGCGTCGTGCTGTTGATGGCACAGTGCTGTTGTTGAAAACAACCGCCCCCATATCGCAACCCTGGTTCTTAAACAAGGTATAGAACTGTGAACCTGCTTCAACAAGAAATATGCCACGCTTGATGCGCACCAGCGTTGTTTGCAGTAGACGTTTAACTACTGGATCGCTGTAGAATTTAGGACTTGAAGGAGTAAAAACTAACCGCAACCCCATGGATTTACCCACGCTTCCCGGTATGAATAGAGCAGCAGGAATACCACGCCACTCCTGGGTAACAGCATCACGGGCAGTCAACAAAGTGATCTCACGATACAGCCGGTTCTTCATAAACCCATCGGCACCTGGTCGCGGCTGAACAGAGTACATTAGCCCGGGAGGATACACAACGCGACTAGCTGTTGAACGCTGCTCGTCGCCTGGAATTTGAGCAGCCATTAACCGAACAGCAGTATGCATCCTAAAGAATTTGTAGGCAGGGCTCAATGCGGTTTGAGGGGCTAGAGCATCTCCCTGCGTAATTGCCGCGCTGGAAGGTGCCGTTCCTAACTGGGCGACTTCATACCAATGCGCCCCAGGCTCGGCACCGGTGTGGCTGTATGCCAGTCCAACACTTATCCGGTTTGCCTGCTGCGGCAAAAATCCTGCTGCAATGCGCGCATCCGGCACCATCCACGGTTTAAAGTCAGCTGGAATTAGCGCATATCGCCGCCATCTCGTGGAAAGTGGAACAACTGCGATCCAGCGAGAACCGTCCTCATCATCCCACTCTACTGAAAGCGAACCGGTATTCTTATCACCGCGCGCTGTAAAGACCGTAACGGTGTTGCCGGGTGGAAATGGATCCGTTAACATCGGCGATTGGAAAGTATCCCACCCCTGCAGGTTTGAAATCTTCGTGCTTAAAACGCTAACATCACTGCCGTTAACCGGAACAGATACGACTTTCGAAACGGTAGGGTTGGCAGATGTATTGGTACTACGTGACCATAGGCTTAAATCAGTGTGAGCACTAGGTCGCATGATTATGTGTGAGGGTGGTTGAAAGGCCTGCAGTCGCTGAACCTGGCCCAGTGTCTTCCACGTTCCATCCGGCATGGGTATCATAGGGACAGTGCCTACCGGAGTTCCCGCAGCAAATACGTTGCCGCCAAGCTGCAAGAAATGCTCAACTGTTAGAATCGCACGCTCTGGTAATCGCGTGCACGCTGGTAATACCAGCAACGCGCATTGCGATGGCGTAAGTTCCATGTCGGTACCATTGGCTGCCGGGTCCCACGTTTTCACGGTGTAACCTGCCCTGGCAAGCAACGGTATGATAGCGGTAGCCAGTACGCTATTGTTGAGCCCCGGTGCTTGCGAACTACAAACAACAGCAATCTGCGCGCGCGATAAACACGGGGACACAAGCGCCAAAATGGTAAAAAGTGCCAATTGCAAGAGTCTCTTGCACATAGGGAGTACCTTTCTTCGTTAACAGGAGACTTTGGTTGGCTTGTTCGCGAGCAACCTAAATCTACCAGCTTTCTTAAAGTCTGCCACCGTTCACGCGTAAAAACTGACCAGTCACAAAAGACGACAGGTCGCTACAGAAAAACAACACCGTGTTGGCAACATCCACTGAGGTTCCTAACCTGCGTAATGCCGTGGTAGAAGCAATTTCGCGCTGCGATTGCGACCAGACCTCGGGGTTAAAATTTGGATCATCGTCACCCTTGTACGTGTGACCCGGGCTAACCACGTTTACTCGAATGTGCTTCTGTGGTCCCAACTCCTGAGCAAGCACTGCGGCCATATGGTTTACTGCTGCTTTGCTCGCACCATAACTGGACAAACCAGACATGGGATCATGGCCGGCACCGGACGAGATAAACACGATACTTGCACCGTCGTTAAGGTAGGGTGCAGCCGCTTTCACCACGTTAAACGCCCCGTGAACATTCACATCAAACGGCTTCATCCACCCGTCAGCGTCCATATCAACCATGCTGCCACCGGCACCGCTGGCAGCGTTCAACACCAGGAAATCCAGTCCTCCAAATCGCTCTCCAACTCGAACGACAGTATCGTTTACAACGTCACGGTTAGTGATGTCTGCCTGGTAAACTAGGTGCTGCCCGTGGGTGTTTGCGCTACCAATTTCACGTAAGGTGGCTTCAGCCTGGTTGTTGTCGCCCCGGTAAAATGCAGCAACCCGAGCTCCCGCGCTCGCTAACGTCAGCGATATTCTGCGCCCTATACCGCGGGTACCACCGGTCACAAGGCCACACTTTCCGCTTAGATTAATGCTGATCATTAGTTAGACCTTCCATCGCTCACGAGCTTCTTCCATTGTCACACCGGGCTGTTTACCCCACGCATAGTGCCCAATCGGGCGGTCGCCTACCCAACGCTCGTCCGTGGGCTCATCACTCCGCTGAAACCGGACATCGCATGACAGGCGATAGCGATTGGTTGTGTTTACAAGCGAGGCATGCATGGTATACATACCGAACACAACCACATCGCCAGCTTTAAACTCCGAGGTATGCCATTTACCACCATACCTATCTACCATCTCCAGCGGATCGCTGGAAAACCAGCCCTCCACGTTATCGCGGTCGACATCCATCCTGCCGTAGGTATCGCGAACACGCTGAAACCCCTCGCCCTTATGGGAGCCCACAAGAATTGCGAGCGGTCCTTGGTCAAAAGCAACATTACCCAAAGGTATCCAGCATGTGTACAGCTTCTGCGTACCGCGTCCCATGTAGACAATATCGTAATGGGCACCGGTAAAACCGTTAGTCCCTACCACCCTTAGCCACTTATAGTCAAACGTCAGCGCATCGTGGCCCAGAAAGCTGGCAAAGAAGCCGAATAGCTCCGGTGACTCAACCACATCCAGAAATGGCCGTGAGTGGGATATGTCGGTTCTGCCGCCTAGAAACGCACCGTGTCGATCTGGTTTGATAACTGCGTCGTCCAAAGGCCATCTCTCATCAATCTGATCATTCTGCATCAGATTATCCAGAAGATGAGCGCGTGCCGCACGCACATCCACTTCGTTAAGCAGTCCCCGCATCACAAGGTAACCGTCCTCTTCCATACGAGTGCGCAAGGCATCAACATTGTGCAGTACATCGTTGCAACTGTGGAGCAATCCCAGTTGGTTACTTCCAACCTCCAGCCGCTTTGTACCAAGAGTGACTTCCATTTGTCTTACCTCAACTTATAGGTACACGTATAATGCGGCGGTGAGAGCTTGCATTCCTGCCCAAATACAAGGAATGCAACGCGCGCCGGCAAATCGGTGGCAGGTCGACAACGTGCACAAGTGTGAACTCAAAAAAGCGACCGGTCCCCCAAAGGGGGCCGGTCGCTAATGTTCACTCGCTTTGCGGTTTAAAATTCTTCAAACCCATCGTCACTGTGAATTTTTGACGGCGCCTGCGGTCGCCGTGCAGCCGGCGCAGGTGCCGCAGGCCTTGCAGCCGCTCGTAATTGCGGTGCCGCCGCCGGGCGTTGCGGCCGCGCAGCGGGAGCTGCAGGAGCCGTTGCCTGTAGCGCCTGCAGATACGAGGAGTCTACCTGGAAGGTTGACACCTGACCCTGTAGCTCACGTGCCTGCTGGCTCATAGACTGGCTCGCCGCAGATGCTTCTTCAACCAGTGCGGCATTCTGCTGGGTTATTTGATCCATCTGCATGATGGCCTTATTAACCTGTTCAATTCCAGCCGCCTGCTCCTGGCTAGCCGCCGATATCTCAGCAATGATATCGGCAACTTTCTTCACAGCGCCAACGATCTCTTCAAGTGTGAGACCGCTCTGGTTTACAAGCGATGTACCTTCCTGAACCTTCTGGCCGCTGTCCTGCACAAGAGCCTTGATCTCCTTTGCGGCAGATGCACTTCGTCCAGCGAGGCTTCTCACTTCGGCCGCCACCACCGCAAATCCACGCCCTTGCTCACCTACGCGGGCCGCCTCAACTGCTGCATTTAGTGCCAACAGGTTAGTTTGGAATGCGATTTCATCGATTACTGAGATGATATCGGAAATTCGCTTGCTAGACCGGTTGATCTCCTCCATGGACGTGACAGCATTGCCAACGACTAGTCCGCCTTTTTCTGCGACTTCTTTCGCCTGAGCGGCCAACTGGTTTGCCTGGCGGGCATTATCGGCGTTCTGTTTGACCGTAGAGGTCATCTCCTCCATGCTGGATGCAGTTTCCTCCAGGCTTGAAGCCTGCTCCTCGGTGCGCTGCGACAGGTCATCGGTGCCAGTGGCCAGTTCACCCGACGCCTGTACGATGTTGTCCGCTGCCGAACGTGTCTGAGCTACCAGTTCAGAAAGGTTCGCGATCATATTGGCGAATGCGTTGCCAAGTACGTCACGCTCACTTTGAGGTGCAACCTTCACCGTAAGGTCCCCGCCTGCAATGCGGTCGGCAGCCTCTGCCATCATTCCAAGCGAAGAAGTCATCTCATTGAAAGCCTCAGCCAGCTTTCCAACCGCATCC
>JAJZFK010000128.1 GCA_021805405.1 bacterium | reverse complement strand
AGGCCCAACAGCTGAAGCGCCGCATACGACCTGTTTTCAAATACCTGCTCTGCTATAGGTGCAGGATCTGCGCCAAGTCGCTGTAAATGTGCTGCAAGTGCGAAGGTGTGAGGCGTAACGTTAAGGAAGCGGAATGATCCTGTGTCTGTTATAATTCCTGTCATCAGGCAGACTGCAGCATCTTTTGTTAGGAGCTGCTTGTGGCATGCGGCCTGCAACGATCGCAGTAGGTGATATACAAGTTCCGCCGTAGCAGCGGCCCGTGCATCCACAATCTGTACATCACCGAAAGGGCTGTCACTTAAATGGTGGTCGATGTTAATCATGACGGGTGCCGACTCGGCCACCAGCTGTACCGCGCTGCCAATTCGGTTGAGAGCACCGGCGTCGCATATAATTGCGAGATCAAAATCCCGCTGATCACTCGCCGTCTGCAGCAACTCGGTGCCGGGCATCCAGTCGTAGATGTCCGGCACACCGTGAGCAGAAAAAGGCACAACGTCCTTACCAAGCATGCGTAGAGCGTGCGTTATGGCAAGCACACACCCCAATGTGTCGCCGTCGGGGTTAACGTGCGCGGCAAGCATAATACGCTCGGCACTGCAAATAGCCTCTACGGCTTCACGATAGGGGAGCCTCATGGATGTGCTTCGTCGCTCGCTTCCTTGGCACCTTCAGCCGGAAGCAGGTCCTTTTCAACTGATTTCAATAGTTCAAAAATATGTTGACCGCGCTCTATGCCCTCATCATAAAGAAACGTTAGCTCTGGGGCGACGCGCAGATGTGCTCGTCTGGCAAATTCACCTCGAAGCATACCAGAAGCACCGTTCAATATTCTAAGACTGTGTGCGCGCACGCTTTCGTCACCCAGAACACTTACGTAGACCCGTGCATTTCGTAGGTCCCTACCTATTTCAGCATCGGTCACGGTAACAAAACCTAGCCGCGGGTCTCTCACCTCGCGGTGAATCATCTCGCTTATCTCATGGATCATTTGCGATTTCACACGATCCTGTCTCAGGGTCATGGCTGCGTTCTCGCTTTCTTAAAGAAATTCCATCTCGATAGTACTAACCTCGGCGGTCAGGCAGTTTTCAAACTCATTTACCACATTATCCAGAACCTGATTGACATATCTGCGGTTGTTGGCAACGCAGGCAACGCCCAGCGTTGCCTGGTGATGCCGGTCCATATCTGCAATCTCTGCTATTGAGATATTGAATTTGCGCCTTGACGTTGCAATCAGGCTCTCTAGTACCTGCCTTTTATCCTTCAGCGACTGCGCCTCCGGTATGCGCAAGCCTATCGTCAATATGCCAATCTGCATGTAGGTTTACTCATTAGAACCGCTGGATTTGTTTCATTTCATAACACTGCAAAACGTCATCTGGCTGCACGTCATTCCAGTTTTCTACCACAATGCCGCATTCAAAGCCTTGTGCGACTTCCCGTACGTCGTCCTTAATGCGGCGAAGCGTATCTATCCGGCTGGTAAACAGCGTTTGGCCGCCACGAATGATGCGAACATCCGCACCACGAAGCAGCTTGCCATCGGTAATCATGCTGCCGGCAATAACCTGCCCCTTAGGTGTCTGAAATCTCTGCAGTACCTTTGCACTTCCCAGAATGTTCTCTTCGAAGATAGGAGCAAGCAGGCCATTCATCGCTCTATCTATATCTTCGGTAAGGTTGTAGATAATATTGTAAGTTCTTATCTCAACGCCGTCTCGCTCCGCTGCACGCTGCGCAGCCTGATCTGCCCTTACGTTAAAACCAATTACGATTGAGTTGGTGGCAACTGCCAAACTCACGTCCGACTCGTTGATTGTGCCAACGCCACTTAGCTTTACTGTGAGCCTTACTTCACCATCGGTACGGTCAGCGCTCATTTTGTTGAGTTCACTCACAACAGCTTCCACGCTGCCCTGTACGTCACCTTTCACAATAACGTTAAGGTCCTTTAACTCACCTTCAGATACCTTTTCCGACCAGGCCTCAATCGTAATGCCACGTCGATTATCACCCAGGCGCACTGTTCGCGCATCCTGCAGCCGCTCATCCACGATCTTGCGGGCCTCGCGCTCGTTCTTTACCACTTCTACTGTATCGCCAGCGTCTGGTGCCATGCTAAGGCCCTGAACCTCCACCGGTGTAGAAGGACCAGCCTTGTAGAGACGTTCGCCGCGCTCATTGGTCATAGCGCGTACTTTGCCCTGTGTGCAGCCAGCCACCAGGCAGTCGCCAACATGAAGAGTACCACTTTGCACCAGCACCGTTGCGACAGGACCGCGGCCCGGCTCTATAGAGGCTTCAACGATTGCGCCTACGGCGTGCCCATGAGAATCTGCACGGTAGTCGTTCACTTCGGCAACGAGCACAATGTACTCAAGCAGCTCTTTCACTCCAACTCCAGTTTTCGCTGAAACAGGTACCGCGATAATATCCCCGCCGTACTCCTCTACAACAAGGTTGTGTGCGGTTAGCTGCTGCTTTATTCGGCTGGGGTCCGATCCATCCTTGTCAATCTTGTTAATGGCGACAATGATGGGAACCTCAGCGGCGCGGGCATGCTGAATGGCCTCAATCGTCTGCGGCATGATGCCGTCATCGGCAGCTACCACGAGGATTACGATGTCGGTTACCCTAGCGCCACGCGCACGCATGGCAGTAAATGCCGCGTGACCGGGTGTATCGAGAAAAGTTATCTTGCGGCTTTCGCCGTTGTGCTCTATTTCAACCTGGTACGCACCAATGTGCTGCGTAATACCACCGAATTCCCCGCTGGCAACGTTGGTTTTGCGAATAGTGTCTAGTAGCGAGGTCTTGCCATGATCTACGTGGCCCATAATGGTAACGACAGGAGGCCGAACCGGCATTACTCCGCTACCGGGCTTAGCACGAGCCGGAAGTTTTGGTTCGGGTTTTGGCTCTGCCTTAACTTTCACGGTAAACCCGAATGCTGCCGCAATCTTTTCTGCCGCGTCTTTGTTAACGCGTTGATTCATGGCGACGAGCTGCCCAAGCTCCATCATTTTCTTTACCGCAGCATTGGGCGCTACACCCATGGCCTCCGCAATCTCTTTGAGCGTGGAGGTTGCACTAATTTCAACGGACTTTTCAGATCCTGCCAGCATCTGGCGTACGGTTACTGCTGTGTCAAAGTCAAGGAGCGACGCTGGGCCATCGGCTTTCACCCCCAGGTCATTTAGTGCAAGTACGAGTTCAGCGTCTGTCATCTGAAGCTCGTTTGCAAGTTCTGAAATTTTTATTCCCTTTGCAACCGTCATACCTTGTTCTCCTTGTCCATCATCCTGTTTTGCGGTTCTGCGCCAATAACCGGCGTTGCCGGCACGTCAACAGGCGGCTCAACCGAACTGGCAGCCTGCCGGAGCGCAATAAATACGTCTGCACCCAGAGCACTAGCACGAAGCGAGCGTTCCAGCCGCTTCTGCCGCTCAGCCTGCGCGATGCACGCCTCGGCGGCGCACACGTATGCGCCACGACCGTTCGCCTTGCCCTTGGCATCGAAGCAAACGGTACCATCAGGCTGGCGTACAACGCGTAGCAGATCGCGCTTCTCATCAGTTGTTCGACAAGAAACACATGTGCGTACCGGCTGTTTTCTGAGTTTCAAATTGGAAATACCCCGTTATTTACAGGGACGAAGGAGTGCACTAACAGAAAAGGGGAAGTAGGAGAGTGAGCACCGATATGGAGGATTGTAATCGGCGCGGGGCGATACGAGGCACCCCTGGCTTTACAGTTCCATCGCAAACTCCTGCTCACATTTTGCGGCTGCTACACTACCTGCACAGCAGGCAGTACGCACCCTAGCAAATATTCCACAACTTTTCTGGTTCGTACCCACGATCAACCCTGCGTTGCAGCGGATCATGCCAGTGTCTCTCCATCATCCGTGATGGGATCTGCGGACTGGCCACGATGACTACCATGGGCGCCACCGCCCAATGCATCGGCGGCACTGCGTGCCACCTGCGATTCGCTCCTTATGTCTATGCGCTGCCCTGTAAGCCTGGCAGCAAGGCGCACATTTTGGCCCGCCTTGCCAATGGCGAGCGATAACTGACTGTCTGGAACCACTACAAATGCGCTTTTGCCCTCTTCATTCACTGTCACTTTACTCACCTTCGCAGGGGAGAGCGACTCCGAGATGAACAGAGCCATGTCTTGGTTCCATCTCACGATGTCAATTTTCTCGTCATATAGTTCATTAACAACAGCTTGTACCCTGGTGCCCCGGTGCCCTACACATGCGCCAACCGGGTCTACCTTTTCATCACGGCTAGCGACTGCGATCTTGCTGCGCGCACCAGGCTCTCTAGCGACGCTCTTGATAGTGACGATTCCATCGGCTATCTCTGGAACCTCAAGCTCAAAAAGCCGACGAATAAGACTGGGATGCGTGCGCGAGACCATCGCCTGATCACCTCTCGCACCGTCTTTAACATCCAATACGTAAACTTTAAGTCTGTCGTTTATTCTGTAGGGCTCAGTATCTACCTGTTCCTGCGGCGGTAGAGCTGCCTCAAGTTTACCAAGAGCAATAATTACCGTGC
>JAJZFK010000555.1 GCA_021805405.1 bacterium | reverse complement strand
CCACAGTTTCCAGGTATATGCGCTCTACATCCGCACCACTCAACCCAGGGTCGGTGGGTACAAAGTAGACGTTTAGCTCCAGGGCTGCCGCGCCGGCCAGTTCAAGCTCCCGTGCGTACCGAGCCCATCCTCCGGTAGTAATACCGTTGAGGCTTGCAACGATGGGTATGCCAAGTACACCGGATGCCTGGCTTACAAGCGTTAGGTAGTGTTCTCCACCAAAGTCGTAGCCCGGTGCATCGGGCAGGAAGTTCAGGGCTTCGCCATACGACTCTGATCCATAGGCAAGGTAATGATCGAGCACGTAACTGTCGTGCGTTATCTGCTCCTCAAACAGTGAGAACATTACGACAGCGGAGGCACCGCCATCCTCGAGTTGCTTGATTCCATCGAGGGTACGTGAAACGGGACTGGCACCGGCAACAACGGGATGTTTTAGATTAAGACCCAGCCAATTAGTTTGTAAATCTGCCATGATATCTTCTCCCGGAACTAGGGCAAAAGCTGTTATTTAATTGGCGGGAGCAACGCAAACTGCACGTTGCCCCCACCGGAAAGCGGTTAGATCTGAACGCGTGCAGCAGCCATCCTGCTATAATCTGCCCACCTGTGGTTTACATCCTCCTGGGCGCTCGCTAACAGGTCTGCTGCGTGTTCAGCATCGGTCTGTTGCAGCACACGGTACCGTGTCTCGTTGTAGATGTACTGTTTTAGCGGAATAGTAGGTGCTTTACAATCCAGAGTAAGTGGGTTAAGCTCCTGCGCCTCCAGCCGGGGATCAAACCGGTAGAGTAGCCATGCTCCGCTCTCTACGGCAAGCTTTTGCTGATCCAGCCCGCGGCTCATATCGATACCATGTGCGATGCAGTGACTGTAAGCGATGATGATAGACGGGCCAGGATAGCTTTCTGCCTCTATAAACGCCTTCATGGTTTGTGAGTCACTAGCACCCATTGCAACCTGCGCTACGTAGACATTTCCGTAGGCCATGGCCATTCGGCCAAGGTCTTTCTTTGGTGTACTCTTGCCACTTGCAGCGAATTTCGCCACTGCAGCCCGCGCAGTAGATTTGGACGCCTGTCCACCCGTGTTAGAATATGTCTCCGTATCTAACACCAACACGTTTACGTTCTTGCCAGAAGCGAGAACATGATCGAGTCCGCCGTAATCAATATCGTATGCCCAACCATCGCCGCCCACAATCCACACGGATCTCGGTGCCAGGTTGTCCGCTACGGCAAGCAGGTCCAGGGCTTCCGCCGAGAGGTTGGATGCGAGTTGCCCGCGCAGTGCGGCGATGCGCTCACGCTGTTGCTCCAGGCCGTGCTCTCCGCTCGTGTTGGCGTCTAACAGCCCATCCGCCAAATCGTGGCCAATTGTGTCGCGCAGTCGCTCTACCAGGCTGCGGGCATATGCGGTCTGTGCGTCTACCGAGATGCGCATACCCAGGCCAAACTCCGCATTGTCTTCAAACAGCGAGTTCGACCAGGCCGGGCCCCTACCTGCCGCGTTACTTGTGTAGGGAGTGGTTGGAAGGTTTCCCCCATAGATGCTGGAGCAGCCGGTGGCGTTGGCAATGATGGCCCTGTCGCCATACAACTGGCTAACCAGTTTGATATACGGCGTTTCTCCGCAGCCTGCACAGGCCCCGGAGAACTCGAACAGTGGCTGTAGCAGCTGGACGTTTTTGATAGTCGTAAAGTGTATGGTTTCTGTCGTGCGAGAGACCTCTGGTAGGCCCAGGAAAAAGTCCCAGTTACGAATTCCGGCCGCCTTAAGGGGCAGCTGCTCCTGCATTGCAAGGGCTTTTCTGCTCGCGTTAGACTTGTCCTTGGCAGGGCATACTTCTACACAGAGGTTGCAGCCAGTGCAATCTTCCACAGCTACCTGAATGGTGTATTTTTGGCCAGGCAGCTCGCGCCAACGCGCGGGCGAAGATTTAAAGCCTTCTGGCGCATCGTTTAGCAGCTCGGCATCTACAGCCTTTGCGCGAATAACGGCATGAGGGCAGACCATTACGCACTTGCCACATTGTATGCAAAGGTCCTCATCCCATACAGGGATCTCCATCGCGATGTTGCGCTTTTCCCATTTTGCAGTACCTGTAGGAAACGTGCCGTCTGCCGACATGGCGCTAACCGGGATGGCATCTCCGCGGCCAGCTATGATCTCCGCCGTAAACTTCTGAACGTAATCTGGCGCCTCTTTACGTACGGTTGGTGGCAGCTCAGCGCCTGTAGCCGTGGATTCCGGAATAGTAACCTGGTAGAGGTTGGCTAGTGTGGTATCTACTGCTTCGTAGTTGCGTTGTACAACGGCTTCGCCGCGCTTGCCATATGACTTTTTGATAGCATCCTTTATGCGGGCAATCGCCTCGTCGCGAGGGAGCACACCAGAAATCGCGAAGAAGCAGGTCTGCATCACCACATTTATGCGGTTACCCATTCCAACCTGCCTGGCTATTTCGTATGCGTCTATCACAAACAGGCGCGCGTGGGTTGTTTGCAGTTTCTGCTGGATGGTGCGTGGAAGATGTTCCCACACTTCATTAGGTCCGTAGGGGCTGTTTATGAGCATTACTCCGCCCTCTGCCAGCCCATCTGCTACCGGGTATCGCTCGGTAAACCCAAACTGATGGACGCCTACAAAACTTGCCGTACGGATGAGGTATGGGCTTCGGATTGGCCTGGGGCCAAACCGCAGGTGCGAGGTGGTAATGGAGCCGGATTTCTTACTGTCATACACAAAATAACCCTGAGCAAAATTATCCGTCTCTTCGCCAATGATCTTGATGCTGTTCTTGTTGGCTCCTACGGTTCCGTCGGCACCTAAGCCCCAGAAAATCGCACGCACTACATCTGGCGGTTCAATTTCAAAGGAGTTGTCTACCGTAAGGCTGGAATGGGATACGTCGTCTGTTATACCAACCGTAAAGTGCGTTTTGGGAGACGGTTTATTCATCTCATCATACACTGCCTTCACCATGGCAGGAGTAAACTCTTTGGATGAGAGTCCGTATCGCCCGCCAATTATTCGCGGCATAGTGGTGAATGGTGCGCTGCCCTGGGTAATGCACTCATTAAGGGCAGTAACAACGTCGACGTAGAGTGGCTCGCCGGAGGCACCAGGCTCTTTTGTACGATCTAGCACCGCAATTGTACGTGTGGTTGCTGGCAGAGCCGGCGCGATGGCTTCCGTTGGGAATGGGCGGAACAGTCGGACATGAAGTAAGCCAACTTTAGCGCCGTTTGCGTTAAGAAAGGCTGCAGTTTCGCGTACAGTTTCTGCGCCGCTACCCATTATAACGATGACGTGCTCGGCATCTGGTGCGCCATAGTAATCAACCAGGTGATACTCGCGACCTGCTACTGTTGCAAAGCGATCCATCACTTGCTGAAGAATTCCGGGTGTAGCATCGTAATAAGGTGAGCACGCTTCACGCGCCTGGAAGTATACGTCCGGGTTTTGCGCGGTACCGCGCATTACTGGTCGGTCTGGCGACAGCGCTCTTGCACGGTGCTGTCGTACCAGGTTATCGTCAACTATCTCGCGAAGCTGTGCATCGGTTAAAATCTCGACGCCGCGTACTTCATGGGAGGTGCGGAAGCCATCAAATGCGTGAATGAACGGTACCCGGGCTTTTAGGGTTGCTGCCTGTGCGATTGCTGCAAAATCGTGAACTTCCTGAGGGTCACTCGCGAACAGAACAGCCCAACCAGCGCTACGGGCTGCCATAACGTCGCTGTGATCGCCAAATATGGAGAGGGCGTGGGTTGCAATGGTCCGTGCAGTAACATGAAACACTGTGCTTGTTAATTCCCCAGCTATTTTAAACATGTTAGGAATCATAAGCAGCAGGCCCTGGCTGGCAGTGAATGTTGTAGTAAGTGAGCCGGCCTGTAAGGCACCGTGTACGGCTCCAGCAGCACCACCCTCGCTCTGCATCTCCTGAATGAGCGGTACCTGCCCCCACAAATTTTCCTTACCGACGGCAGCCCATGCATCGGCCAGTTCGCCCATACCCGAGGATGGGGTTATTGGATAGATGGTCATAACTTCGTTAATACGGTACGCTGAGGAGGCAGCTGCCTCGTTGCCATCCATCATTGTCAGGTTCTTTGCCATATCCTGCATCCTTTTCCGTGCTCGCCTGCGAGCGGGGATTCATTCAAACGCTACTAGCAGAAGTATAGCGAGTTATAAGCAGACGTACATCCGCACTAAGGAGGATTGTGCAAAACTTCACAATGTTATTTTAACTAGGTGAAAACTGTAACGATATATCACCCATGAATGCCCTATGCGGTCACATTGTTTGGGAGGGGCTAGCAAATTTTAGCCGCTTGCGTGGGCAAAATAGCGTTGCGCTGTGCGCTGGGAACGGGCGGAGTCTCGCGTGCGATGCTCTTCACCAGTTTTGCGAAGGCGCTCACGTGGCGTCAGCCCTCCCCGGCCCTGCGGGCGACTGGTTGGTTGGCAATGCTTGCGGTGAAGAGACTCCTCCCCGGCCCTGCGGACCACCCCTCCTCCGGGCACTCGCTACGCTCGTTGAAGGAGGGAGTGCAGATGACGAATGCACTC
>JAJZFK010000377.1 GCA_021805405.1 bacterium | reverse complement strand
TCCATTTCTACCAGGCTGGAAACTAACGTCTCAACGAAATTCGTTGGTAACGCCTGTACTTCCTCGTCACTACACATACCTGCGAGTGCCACTCCCAGTTCCAGTAGGCGAATTTCAGGATCAAATCCCCCTGTCCTCATTAACCCAAGGCCGACACACTTGATCGCACCACTGCGCTGAATTACAAACATACCCAGTAGCTCATAACTACACTGCATAAGGACTCGCAAGCAGGTCATGCGCTTATCTGCGGGAATATCCTCTGCACGACTTACTGCGAGCACCGCCGCGTTATGCCGTATTAGTGACGTCAGCCTACCAAATTGCTCACTCGTGCGCAAGGCCCTCATCTTTTGCGCGTTGCTATTTGGCTTGTCCGAAATGAGGATTATCCAAATTAGCAAAACGGCCCATAGCAACTCCAGTGGTGGATTGAGGAAAGAACTAAAAGGGCTGTGACGAGTAAATACCAACAGGCCCACTACGACTACATTCAGCAATGAAACAAACCAAAATTGAACATTGATTTCGTTTGTAATGTTCACAGCCCGAGTGATAGTACAGGCAGAGTCATGCTCAAGCAACGGGGCTATCTGGGTACAAAGGGTTACAAGATCAATAGGTTCACTGTTGGAAGTACTCAACCCTTGTCTCCAAATCGGCAATCGAACCAACTGGGCACCGATGACTAGTATCCCATAATAACTCACGAGCTTTACCAGCGCGAAGACTGGCCATTCCACACGGGCGGCTTAATGGGTATTGTGACGCTCATTTATGTTGATCCGCCCGAAACGAGGCGTTAACCTGGCGAAAACTGCGGCGGATAGTACTCCACCGAATGGCGTTATTAGTATCCGCGAGCAGGGTCAAACTGATTAACCAGCTGCTCGTTGCGAAGCCACCGGCCAATGTTCTCCGCGAGTATAGGCGCAAACCTTGCAAAGTATTGTGGGGTCATCCCGCTAACGTGAGGTGTAATGAGTACGTTCTCCATTTGCCACAGTACGCTGTCAGGAGACAACGGCTCAGTTTCGAATACATCCAGGCCCGCTCCCGCAAGCTGGCCGCTCTGCAGTGCCCTCACCATCGCTGCCTCGTCTACAACTTTGCCGCGCGCTACGTTGTACAGGTAACTTCCCGGCTTCATTACATTAAGTGCAGGCTGATCGATAATGTGATGGGTTGCAGGAGTATACGGTACCGCAATACAGAGATGGTCGGACTCAGCTAGAAGCGTATAAAGTTCGTCGGATGGTAGCAAGCGATCAGGCTTAACAGTACCGTAGGTTTGCTGGGGATCTCGCTTGGTCGCAATAACGCGCATGCCACATGCCTGCGCTCGCTGGCACAATGGCTCGCCAATCCTGCCGTAACCAACAATTCCTAAAGTCTTACCTGCCAATTCGCCAGGTTCAGGGTTTTTGGGGGTTCGTGCCCAGCTAACCTGCTGCTGAGCGCGAAAAAAGTACTCCATGCGCCTCGTAAACATAAGCATGAGCATGAGGACATGATCTGCAATATTAGGGCCGTGCACACCGCTTGCGGAGGTAAAAGTAAGACCCCGTTGCAGCATCTCAGGCTTCAGTTTGCCATCGAGCCCAGCACTCCAGAACGCAATCCACTTCAGGTTGACTGCCCGCCGAAGTTCCTCGTCCTGTACATATCCACAAACAAGAACGTCCGCATCAACAATAGCGCTATCTATTTCATCTGCTTCCGGAAAGTGGAGCGCTACCTGATCGCGAAACTCAGGATTGGTAAGCATAATATCCCGAAATAGGCTAATGTCCTCTGGTTCCCATGCTATCCTACTGGGCGGTAGAAACGTTATGTTCAGTTTCGTTGTTGGCAAGCGCCTCACTCCTGTCTCTATCGATCAACTCCAACAGCGTTTCACGGCATTCCGAGAAGCTCAATTCTCGAATCTGCTCTTTGGTTGCCCGCACCGAAGTAACCGGTACTACAATACCGTGCACCCCGGCTGCTACCATGCATTTCAGTTCGCATTCGTCCATCGACTCTGTACACAGCACGATCACAGGCAGCGCGGCAGCATTACCTGCGGCAGCTACGGCGTCTAGCAGCTCTACGTTAAGGCCGGAGACAAGTACCCGTGTAGCACCGGCTTCTGCAAGCTGCTCCAGAAATCGATTGAGCGTAGCGCTCTCTTGAAGACGGACTACCTCGCCCATTTCCAGCCAGGCAGCCAATCTGGGCGCGGCTACGAGGCTACCATCCGACAAACAGTCAGCCTCGGTCTCGGCAAGCTCTTGTGTCAATTCGCCAAGTCCCAGGCTCTGCAAGTGGGAACGGGGTGGAACCGCAAGAGTTATATCGCTTCGCAGACCCGCTTCCAACACCACCGTAGGAGCAAGGAGGTACCGGTCTGCAATAAGCAATGGCTTTCCCGATGTCTTGTCGAGCAGTTCAACCATTCTGCTTCGCTGGCTCAACTCGTCTACTTCGCACGGAAGTGCATCTGTCTGCGTCATTGCCAGTACCATATCAGCCCCTACTTCCAGGGCCTGCTCTGCATCCTTTATAGATTGAGCATTGGCGGCAACCAGTACAGTCCTGCCATCCAGTGTCTCTGCCGAAAGATGCACACTATCAATAAAAACTCTCGTACGGGGAGCAAGCCTGTTGATTTCGGTCTGGTACTGAGCAACTGCCATGCCGTCGGGATCAGCCATCACAATTCCACGTTCGGCATCTACAACCACAAGCATGTCGTCCTGAACCAGATCAGTGAGTCCCGGCAAGTCAACCACGGAAGGAATGTCGGAACCTGGCGCATCCAGACCGCAGGTTACAGCGGCTATTCCCACTACATTTGCCCATTCAATGGCAGACGCAAGACTTACCGCAGTGCCGTAATCGTGCGCAATCAGCACTATATCCGGATGCTCGGCATCCTTTGATGCCGCAAGAAGCTCTGCAGCACGCGGAGTTGGCGACGGGGCCTGAACGAAACCGCGATGCACACTAACCAGGCACGCGGTCCCTAAAGCTACGCCCGTACCAAGTCCTTTTCCGAGGAGTCTTGCCATAAACTTCCACTCACTTTCCTGGCCTAAAGCTCGGTCTCGTCCTTAATGGCACCAACCGCAAGTTCAATATCGGCCCGTTCCTCAATCTTCGCGATCTTGCCATCACGAATCCATACTACTCTATCTGATACGTCTACCATCTTATAATCGTGCGTAGCCGAAATGATTGTTACTCCCTCTTTTTTGTTGAGTTCACGTAACAGCGCAATTATCTCCTCACCCGTTTTGAGGTCGAGGTTACCGGTGGGTTCGTCCGCAAGAACAATGGAGGGACTGTTCGCCAACGCCCTGGCAATTGCCACCCTTTGCTGCTGCCCGCCAGAAAGCTGGGCGGGCCTGTGATGAAGCCGGTGGCCGAGTCCAACAAGATTGAGAACCTCAATACCCCGCTCAATTCCGTCATCGGTAGTTAGACCAGCAAACACGGTTGGCAGGGTGACATTTTCGAGGGCAGTCATACTGGGCAGCAGATTGAATGTCTGAAAAATGTAGCCAATTGTGTGGCATCGCAGGTATGCCAGTTCACGGGCATCTAGTTGAGCCATGTCGACGTCATTGATAAACACAGATCCGGAGTCGGGCTTATCCAGTCCGCCAATCGCGTTAAACAGTGTACTCTTACCGGAACCGGAAGGACCCATGATAGAGAGGTATTCCCCTCGTTTGATATCAAGATCGACACCATTGAGAGCGCGTACGGACTCCTCACCCATGCGGAACTCTTTCACCAGGCCCTTGGTTCTTACCACATACTCGTTGGCAGCCATTCGTAAACATTCCCCCTGTTAGTCATGCACAATTTTGCAGATACGCCCGGCTTACACCTAAATCTCAGATCGTAATGCAGCCGCAGGCGGCATTTTTGCTGCACTGCGCGCGGTTGGTATACAGGCTACTAGCGTAATAAGTAGGCCTATTGCGATGGATTGTACGCATTGAACCATAGAACCGCTGAAGAATGCACCATTCAGGTCACGCGCCCCGCCTCCAAACAGGTGCGGAATGACCATAATAAGCCATCCTAAAAACCAGCCAAACATGGAGCCGAAAAGCCCCATAATACCAGCCTCAATAATGAAGAGCGTCACGATAAACTGATCGAGCGCGCCCAGGCACTTCATTGTACCAATTTCGCGAAATCGCTCGGTAACCGACATGAGCATGCTGTTCATAATGCCTACAAAACAGACCAAGAGGGCCATGATCGCCAGGAAGCTATGTCTGCTTCGGGCCGCTTCGGCCGCGGCTCCGGTCTGCGTTATGGGAAACAACACTACCGTACGTACGGAGCTAAAGAATGCAATACCCAGCATGATTCCGCTGGCCGTGATAAGCGATCTACCCAGCCGAATTTTAATCGACTTGATGCTTATCTCCCATGCCTTGCTGAATGGCAGCGTAATCTGCTTTTCAGGTGTGCCCAGTGGTGCGGGCGCAGTTTGCGTACTCATTCCGCGTTCTCTCCTTTAACCTGCCTTGCGTGTCTTCTTGAAGAACGCAATAAAGTGACGGTCATGCAGCATCTCGAGAAAGAGGGTAACCGAAACCTCCGCTTCCCGGCGGTTCAT
>JAJZFK010000335.1:574-4645 GCA_021805405.1 bacterium | reverse complement strand
ATAACTCGTGCGAACGGGTCGGTGCCGGAATAGGAGAGCAGAAAGAGCCGTTCCGCAATCGCGTAATTTAGCGCCTCAACGTCAAGGGATTCACCTTTTCCGGGCCATGCGAGCATGGCCAACTCATAGGGAAACGATCGCAACTCAATTTCCGGCGAAAAGGGGTATTTCGCTCTGTATGTGTTTTCTGCTACCTGACAGAAATGATGTAGCTCCTGCAAGGCGCTGTATGCATTTGCCTTGTACCGTTCTGCATCAGACACCTGTGCAGCATTTAATGTAGGATTTGGTAGCGTAAAGAATGCCATCACATGGGTCTGATCAAAGGTATGCTGAAGAAGGAAGCCCATATCCACGCACAACCCGCTACATGTACCTCCGCACAGCGTACCCACAACGACTATGACGATCGGCTTCGCCTTATTTGGACCCTGTTGAACTTCCTGTTCTCCCAGAAAGACGATTTCAGGGTCACTACCGTCAGGCAGCGAGCCACGTTGTCGCTTCGCATCCAGTGGCGAAAGTTTCGTAAGTATGCTAACTTCGTCGCCCAGGCGCTTCATGACCGTTTCGTAGTTTTCGGGGTAGAACAGGGTGAGTCGTCCTGCCATGCGGACGTTACCAACGCCAGCAGTCACATTAGGTATCTGCTTGAGAGTATTTATGTTCCAGTATTTGGTAAATTGAATAGCGTCGTCGAATGGCTTGGGATTCGAGAGCATACTCTGGTATTGATCTTCTGAAATGGTCAGACGAACCATATTGTTCATCTGTGCGATCAACCCACCTTTTGCCGCATCGGTTTCCATGCACAAAAAGCGGATCCATGGCACTCTTTCAACACTGCCAAATTCGTTGTTAAGCCGCTCTGCAAGAAGGTTACAAATATCGGTACCAGATGTGCCGAGACCCAGGATTAGGATCTTCTGCAGCTCCTGTGGTTTGGTGTGTGATCCGTCCGACGACATATCTGATCTCCTTCGTGTTCAAGTTGTCGAGTACGGTAGCCGTTTACTTTGTGCAGTATTTGTTCGCTACCATCAGGTTAACACCATAAAAATGTGGGTTCATGTAACCCCGACGAGTTTCATGGCAAATGACTGAAAATTGTATTAGGGCTCTTATGAAGTCCTTCGCGTAAGTGATGTAATGAAAAACGCCAATGTCAGAAGTCCAAATAGAAACACCCATAACCAGGGCATAATTGTTAGCACAGGTTCAAATAATCCAAGGATGATGGCAGTTAATGCGCAAATTAATGACGATAAAGCGATCGCGATACGCGATGCCTTAAATGCAGAGTCAGGCGCTGCGGATTTATAGATGATTGCGGCGAAAATCATGCCGAAAATCCACCAGAGTGCGAACATCGCGATTGTTCCAATCCACAATGTGGGATTAAAAACCAATTTAATGACCAGGTGCAGTGCCGTGGCTATCATGTTAGATTAACCTCCAGTTCCAGTTTAAAGTGATCTGCGGCAAATCCAGAGGAGTTGCTCTGCTCGCCCTCAATCGTGATGACCTGTGGATTGTGGACCGTGACCGGCATAGTTCCACTAAAAGTTTTGCTAGTACCCTGATCGACCATTTCATATTTACTTAAGACTAACATTCGGTTTCCATCCCATTTAAACTCCGCTGCGACTACTCCGCTCATTGACTGGAGGATGATATCGGCCACGTTCTCCTGAGGCGCTACATCGTTACCTACAATTCGGCAGATGACTTTATTCGGCTGCCATTTGCCAGGAAACTGCCGTTCTGCCTCGGTGCGTCCTGCATTTTTTAGGGCTATCGAAAGGTTTTTAGGGGCACGGGGTCTTAATGCGATGAAACCAAACCCTAGTCCAAGTGTAACAAGCACCAGCACCAATGTAACCACAACACCAATACCGCCTTGCCCCGACGATTGCGAAACTTCCACCGGTGACGGCGCTGGAGCGGCCTTCACTGGTGGCGCAACCACTGGTATACTGGGTTGTGTGACAATCGGTGTTGATCGTGGCGTTGGCAGCGGTGAGCCACTGAACGGATTAGATATTACGAATGTTACGTAAACACGCCTTATAACCTGCGAGTCTCTGTCGAAATAGGTAACGGGCAATGGAAGTGACCGGGACAAACGTGCCTTCTTGAGATCTGCCTGCGATAGGTCGGCAAACTTACCAGGTTTCGTTGGATGCGCTGCAGACTCATTTGTGCCCCACTGGGTAATAATCGCGATGACAGTATTCGAGTGTACGCCAGCCTGCGTAAGACTTATCGCCTTATGGATCGCTGTGTTAAAGTCCAAGCCACCGCCATGAGCTTTAAGTTGGCCCTGTACGGCTGCCAAATGGGTCATCGCACCCGCCTCTGGCAGGTTCCAAACTGCGGGGCCGGGTTCTAGTTCAAAACCAAATAGTGACACATGGTCACCGGGCCTTAGTTCATTCAATAACTTAAGTCCGGTATCGAACATCGCTTGCTGTTCCACCGGCTCACTACCAAAGATCCCTGTGCTGTAGCCAACTGTTAACCGAATAGACTGGGTATCAAAGTTACCACCATTCTGTTTGATAAGCGTCTTGAGATAGTCCACAGCAAGTGACGGGTCAAAGTGCGTAATAATCTGCTGCTCACTTGTTGCGGGGGCAGGTGCCAGTCCTACAAGTGGCAATGCCCTCCGGTAGGTCCGATTACCTCGAACCTGGGTAATCCCTGCTGCCAGGACTACAATAGCGAGCATTACAAATAGGTAAGGCTTGGACTGGTTGTTCATGCTAACTTTCAAAATATCTCCCCGCATGAGGAATTCATATCCTACTGCATTTCAAACAGGAAAATCTCAGATTTATCGTTGTCCTTCAAGGTGTCGCTGTTGAAGAAGTAACTCCAAGCCGCTAGCCACTTGCCGCAAATGGCGGTATGGTAACGGTAAGCGCTTGAGGGCTTGGATAGGTAGTGATCAGAACCAAAGACGTTGAGAAGTTTGTACGGTGGCGAAGTACTCCACGCATTGAGGTGACTACGCTCACGATCCTGGCTGGTAGCTACAATTACTGCTCCGTCAGAACTATCATAGATCGCAGTCATGAATACGGTGGTATCCGATCCAATGTGAACAGGGCTCAGGTGCAAATCTGCACAGTCATATATTAGTATGCCGTCATTTGTACCTATCCAGAGTAATTCGCGACCGTTAGAACTTGAAACGACCGTTGGAAGTAAGGGACGTTGCTTGGGTAGGCCCACAACCTGCGTCGCACTGGTTACGACATTGATAACTCTGCCAAACCCTGAGAATGGGAGGCAGAATAGATTTGAACCAGATCTGTGGAGCAGGAGATTTCCAATTGAATCTTCGAACATACATGTTGGCGCACTACCGTCCCATTTAAATTGCCATGGACACCCCTGGTCATCCGGTACATAACCTGCGATACTGTCGGCTACTGGATTAGACCACGTTAGTGACTGTTTGCGTCGACCAAACTTTACTGGTGGGCAGATCGGGTCACCATTATGGTTACAACGGTGAATATATGCATCGCCAGAACGATCTTCAACAATCGCCCATCCATTGGGATGTACGCATTGTGCGACGAATTTCCCCGAAAGCGTCCTGATAAATCGGTCGGACCGTAACACCTCAGCACCGCGCTGTGTGAGTGCATAATAATTGTCCCCATAGCTTGCTAGAGGGTCTGGAACACCAGTTTGAGGTTCGATCCCAAGGGGAAGCGCTTCAGGGTTCGGTTGAATGTGACTTCCAGTCGGAGGTGTATCAACTAAGTAAAGCCTTCCAGGATTTGCGGTCAATATGAGTAGCTTATTGCCAGTGGGTAAGACACTCCGAATTGTTCCTGCAACCTCAAGCTTTGCAGGTTTTCCAACTCGCAATACCGAAATATTATCGATGCTGCACAAATACTTTCCGTCGCGCCCGCTACTGCCACCCAACATATAAGGCGTTGCAGTTGCGCGCGCCATAGTGCCATCCCCACAATTCGGATTGGGGCATCGGTTGTCGGGAAGTGCCACAGCTTTGCATACAGAGCATTGCCACAATTCGATGCTGCACACGGG
>JAJZFK010000335.1:0-564 GCA_021805405.1 bacterium | reverse complement strand
GACAGTGAGTGATAGCCTTTGCACCTCTAACTCTGGTGTACAGTGGCGTGGTACAACCCGGACAATTAATCGCGGCCGCTTCACCACAGGAGTGGCAAAAGACCGCATCCGGACGGGACAGTGTTGCACCGCAGGTTTCGCACATTCGCATTTCCACAGTGTTAGGCTTTCCTCACTAGGGGTGGTACTGTGTAGCGGCGGTCGCCGGCCTCTTCACTTATCGTGACTCCCACAGCGACCAGTGCTGCAACCACACCTTCGCCTGATTTGCCGTCTTCTGTTACCATTGTAGCGTTTAACTTGTCGCCTGGAGAAGGAATTTTCAACGTGAAGCTTAATCCAGGGTTTTCATCACGTAGAGCACGTTCGCATTCTTCACGATTTGCTTCGTACCGGCTGAATACAGCCATCACGATTGTACGCAATTTTGTACGCGGGACTTCAACCTCCTCGCCAGTTTTGCCAACCAGGCTATCGAGCTGAAGGAATAATTCGCGTATCTCATTATGGGGAACAACTTCACTAATAACCGCCGCTACTTTGGGCGCAGGTTCTGGAGCTTTC
>JAJZFK010000450.1:13735-18885 GCA_021805405.1 bacterium | reverse complement strand
GATTGCACAGTGTTTAATTTCACGCGGTACGTCGGCCTGCATTGGGCGTCAGGCGGCTAAAAACTTCAGTTTGCACGAGCGCCGGTATACCTTCCTGCGCCCAGAGAGAAAGGGGCTGTTTACCCTATGAAATACGGAACAATCGCTCTACTCACCTTATTCGCGGCGCGCGTTGCCACCGCCGCGCCAGGCATCACCATGCACGCGGCTAAAATTCACGCAACCGCCGCGCAGCAGGGGCAGCTTCAGCTAATTCCACGTCTGAACCTGCGCACCGCTGTGCCAAATCGAACGTCCGTCGGCAGGTATCATCTCTTTCAGCTCACGCTGGATCTTAAAACCGATGCAACAAACCCATTTGACCCCCGGCAGATCGATGTAGAGGGAAATTTCATGGCACCCGATGGCAAAGTGGTGCATGTTCCCGGCTTTCTCTACCAGCCGTTCCATGGTCAGCCAGACGGCACGCCAGGTGCTGTGACTGGGCCGCCGGTATGGCTCATTCGTTTTGCACCCACCCAGGTAGGAATCTGGCGGTATACAGTAAAGGCTACCGAACCCACCGGCGACGTGACACTCTCCTCTGCAAAGTTTCGCTGTACTCCGTCTTCCAGCAAGGGTTTCATTACGAGGGATGCCAAAAATCCTCTCCTGTTTGCGCATAGCAACGGCAAAGTCTTTATCCCCGTGGGCGAGGATATGTGCTGGTCACCAAACTACACTCCTGCTGGCTTTGAGACCTGGATGAGCAAACTGCACAACGCAGGTGGTAACTGGATCAGGTTGTGGATGGCTACCAGCAACAATATTGAATGGACAGGTACACCTCCTTCTTCGGGGCATTATGTTCATCACCACGGAATAGGTTACTACAGCCTTGCAAAAGCGTGGGAAATAGGACGCATACTCGATCTTGCCCAGCAAAGCGGCCTTAACGTTATGGTCACCATGGGTACCTACGGAGAGTTTGTAACAGGTGGGTACTGGGGCGAAGGCGCATGGCCCAAGAATCCCTACAACCAGGTGAATGGTGGACCGTGTGCAACGCCTACAGACTTCTGGAGCAATCCTATTGCCCGCAGGATATATGAAAACAGGCTGCGCTATATGGCCGCGAGGTATGGATGGCGCACCAACCTGTTTGGATGGGAATTTTTTAACGAAGCACACCCCACGACGTCGTGGATGAAGACCATGAGCGATTACCTTAAGGGACTTGGCTCATATTCTGGCGCACCCGCAGATCCCCAGAACCACCTTGTGAGTACCACTTATGGTGATGACTCTATATGGCACCTACCAGGTGTCGATTTCACTATGTCGCACAACTACGGGGAGGGTAACCTACCGGATTTTGCACCAGTGGTGCACGATGACGCAGTATCCAGCCTGAAATATGGCAAACCGCATCTTATGGCTGAATTTGGGATAGACTGGCGCAAGCCTGATACCCCTTATGACCCGCAGGGCAAAGCGGTCAATCTTCATAACGCAATGTGGGCAGCAGTATCTAGCGGCGACGCTGGAACCGCTATGATATGGTGGTGGGACAGCTACGTCGAACCGCTGAACCTCTACCATGTGTGGGCTCCCGTAGCGAAATTCGTCAAAAGTATTCCGTGGAATAGTGGAGTATGGCATCCTGCCGATACCGAATCACCAAGGGCATTAGAAAAATCTGCAACCTATGAGACACTACACCTCGTTCCAACCCTGGGTTGGGGCAAGGCTCCTTCACCCAATGTCACCATTAAAACCAGCGGCAAGGTAACGGGCACGCTACCCCAATATCTCTTTTCGCCATCCAAGCCAGACCTTCATCAGCCACTTATCCTGCACGTAGACTGCCCGCACCCCAGTGTGCTTCAAATGCGGTTAAACCAGGTATCCAATAGCGTTACACTTGAAGCTGATGTGGATGGAGTGAGTGCGTTCAGTAAGACTTACGTCGCCGCACCACCTGCCAGTGGTAATCCTGCGTACAAAAGCACTACCTTCGAGAAACAGTACAACATATACCTGGCAACGTTCGACAAAGAATTTGATGTGCACATTCCGGCGGGCAAACATACCGTTACGGTGAAGGTGCCAAAGGGCGACTGGCTGGACTTTTCTAGCATTAACATCACCCACTATCGCAGTAGCGCGTACCCCAATTTGCAGGTTTACGGTATGACCAACAGTCGTGAGGCATTTCTGTGGGTACACAACGCTGCCCATACGTGGATGGCTGTGTACAAACATCAGGCAATTTCACCCTGTCCGCCGTCGGAAGTTGCGGTGATGGGGTTGAAACCCGGCACATACTCAGTGGAGTACGTTAACACCTCAACCGAAAACACCCAGAAGGGACCAACACTTCACACGGTGGGCAAGTTGCTTCATGTTAGGCTGCCAGGTCTGTACACAGACATTGCAGTGAAACTGCTGCCAGTTGCAGCCGGCAAATAGCGCCGTAGACGTCGAGGCCACCATGAAACGAGACCAGCCACACAAGTGGGATGTGCTCACCTTTGGCGAAACAATGCTGCGGCTTCACCCTGACTTCGGCTCGCCGTTAGAAGATACTGATACCCTGCATCTTCGCGTGGCGGGTTCGGAGTCTAACATGGCAGTCGCGTTAGCTCGCCTGGGAGCGCGCGTTGCCTGGGGATCGCGCCTTCCCAATTCTGGCCCGGGTAGGCGGATTTCTGGTGAGATGAGGCGCTGGCAGGTTGATATTAGCCAGGTTATCTGGGAGCCTGAACACGTCGGTCGCGCGGGCCTGTTCTACGTGGAGTATGGCAGCGCACCACGCCCCACTACCGTGCTTTACGATAGGGGAAACTCCTCCGCATCGCACTTGCAGCCCGGGGACATTTCCGCTGATGCATTAGCTGCAACACGCCTTTTGCACCTCTCGGGAATTACTCCCGCGCTTGGATCCTCGTGCGCTGCCTTCACGAAAGATGCCCTTGCGCGCGCTGCGGAAATGGGTGTATACATCACTTTTGACGTTAACTATCGCTCACGCCTATGGGGTGCCAACGAGGCGCGCACCACGCTTCAGGAACTAATGTCGTACGTCAACCTCCTGATATGTACAAAGGAGGACGCCGATATTCTCTATGGATTGGTAGGGGACGGAGGCGATGTTGTGAAAGCACTTTGCAACACTACGGGAGTACCTGCCGCAGTTCTTACATGCGGCGCAAGCGGAGCGTACGCACTAAGTGGCGAGAGCGCTTACCATACGCCGGGCCGCTCGCTTGGCCATATCGTAGACCGGCTGGGCGCTGGCGACGCATTCGCTGCTGGTGTGCTTTACGGCGTACTGCATGACAATATGCAGATGGGCCTTGAGTACGGAATAGCGATGGCTGCACTGAAGCACATGTATGCTGGCGACCTACTGCTTGCAACCCATGACGAAATAGCAAACGTAGCGAAGGGCGGCTCGGGCGGGCTGCACCGCTAGCGGGTCATTGAATCCGATCCATCTTGATCGAGCGAAGATGTTGCGAAATACACCAGGTTATGCTGTGCAACGGTATTCCATAGGCGTCACCAGATTGATAAGCGGGTTCCTGTAGGATATACAGCCGTTCTTTACAGGTAATTGCCTACCGTACGGCGACCAGAACTGCCGGTTTCTACATACCGTGCTCCTCCTATGTTCTGTAGCCTAAGTAGCCAGTACCAGGAGCGCAATCACCCTTGCGAGCAATTCATCGCGTAATGTTGCTTCACGTGTCTTAGCATGATATTGCCCGCCAACCTACCGTCCAACAAAACCGATTGAAGTGCTTTCGGGCATTGAGATGAATTCTCCAATCGTTTATGAGTACTTACAAATGCAGCCACCGCACAGCGTGGTTCACACCGCGGGGATGATCAGTCAATTCACGTAATTGTCGTATCCTAGAGTTGATCCAAAAACCGTGATGTCGATGAATAAACGGCACCGTATTACCGCGGTTTTTGGCCAAGGCACCAACGAAACTCGCAGGGAAGAGCCAACGGGAATACCTTAGTTGTCGGGTGGTACGTCGCCAAGCATCTGGCGCACGGAATACATCTGGCCAACATGGTAACTTGCGTGGAACGTGGCATATTTCAGAAACGAGTCGTAAGTTGCATTATCCGGCCACCCTGGCACATTGCTTGTGAGGTCAACGTTTAGTGATCTTAAATGAGCTACTGCCTCGTTGTGTACGCGCAGCAATTCGGAGCAGACCTGGTGTGCTCCCATCTCCATGTGAACCTGCGCAGGCGTAGACTCAAGCGATGTGGTGTAGTACTGAAACCGGATATCAATCAGCGGGCCACTCACAATACACTTTGCAGGATCCATTTCCCCATTGGTACCTGCAAATTTCATTGCTTCCCAAAAGGCAATATGCCCCGCCAACTCACCAATAGAGAGAACGCGGTCGGTTGGCCGCTTCCAAACCTTGTTGTCCTCTAGATCCTGAAAGGCAAACGTGGCCTCATAATACGCCAAGTCAAGAAAACTAAGGTAACTTTCAAACACTGTTAACCTCCCCGTAAACTAAAGTTGTAACGATTTACCTGAACAAATAAGCCGTGTAGCCAGGGCATGCCGGTAGTCAAAGTTTCACATTGCGTTTAACAGCTGCTCACCGAATTTTACCTTAACACAAGCAGTTGCGAGTTTTAGGGGGCATACGGGTCAACAACCGCAGGTTGGCGGTATCGATGTCTGGTGAAACAGGTTGATCGCAATTTTGTCTGCTTGAAACAGAGCCTGGTTACGCGCTAGAATAGAAGCCGTTCCCTTTGGCGTTGTTCAATTCTGGTCGGTATCCTGCGCGTCGTAACGAATCTGTTTTCGAAAGCGGGTTAAATTATCTCATTTACCGGGGGGACTCTTGTTATGCAAAAGGCGTCTGTCTCAATATGACTAGTAGTGACTTCGTACATTTACATTGCCATTCGGAGTTTAGCCTTCTGGATGGTGCCAACAAACTGGGCCAGCTCATTAAGCGTGCTGCCGAGATGGAGATGCCCGCACTTGCCCTAACAGACCACGGTGTCATGTTTGGAGTAGGTGACTTCTATGTGAAGTGCCAGGAGGCAGGTGTAAAGCCTGTGCTCGGAGTGGAGGCGTACGTTGGACCGCGCCTTCACACCGACAGGCAGCCAAAGCT
>JAJZFK010000450.1:0-13725 GCA_021805405.1 bacterium | reverse complement strand
CCCATACCATATGGTTCTCCTGGCACGCAACAATACAGGCTACCGTAACCTGTTGAAGCTTACGTCTATCGCCGCGCTTGAGGGCTTCTACTACAAGCCTAGAATAGACCGCCAACTGCTTCAGAAGTATGGCGAGGGCATTATCGCTACGACCGCCTGCCTTGGCAGCGAGATCAACCAGGCACTGCTCCACAACGATTACGATAAGGCAAGAGATGCGTGCGCATTTTACCGCGACATATTTGGCGCTGAGAACTACTACGTAGAATTGCAGAATCACAACCTGCCGGAGCAGATACACTGTAACGAGCAGCTGATGAAAATTGCACGGGAATTGCACCTGCCGGTAATCTGCTCCAACGACGTGCACTACCTCACAGCTGGAGACGCGGACGCTCACGATATTCTGCTCTGCATTGGAACAGGGGCTACGGTAACCGACGAAAACAGGCTGCGTTATGCTACGCAGGAATTCTACCTGAAAAGCTCGCAGCAGATGAAGGAGCTTTTTGGTGCGATGGATCGCCATTGCATTGAAAATACGCTTGGTATAGCGGAACGCTGCAACGTCGATTTAGAATTTGGACGATGCCCCCTTCCGTCTCCGGGTATACCAGATCATCTCTCACCACATGAGTACCTTACACAACTCTCCTATGAGGGCCTTGCCAACAGGTTTGGCAGTACTCCTCCACCACAGGTGTCGGAACGACTGGAATACGAACTGGGCATTATCCAGTCTACCGGCTTCTCACAATACATCCTGATTGTGCGTGACTTTGCGGATTTTGCTGCGAACAAGGGAATATTTTTCGGTGTTCGCGGGTCTGCGGCAGGAAGCTTAACCTCGTACCTGGTGGGAATTACAGATATTGATCCTGTGGAATACGGCCTCACGTTCGAGAGGTTCCTAAACCCTGAACGTGTACAGATGCCAGACGTGGATATGGACTTTGAGGACGCGAGGCGGTCGGAGGTTATCGAGTACGTAACGCAGAAATACAGCCCTAATCAGAACGACCCAACCGAGGCGCGTGTCGCACAGATCGTAACTTTTGGTACACTGGCTGCGCGCGCCGTCCTGAAGGATGCGGGGAGGGCACTTGGCTACGCAATTCCCGACGTAGAACGCCTGTGTAAAATGATCCCCACCATCCCAGTGGGCATGACAATTGACAAGACCATGGAGGCTAACCAGGAGTTTAGCGCCGTCTATCAGCAAGAGCCCGCGGCTAGAAAGCTCATTGACACAGCACGACGACTAGAAGGCATATCTAGACACTCCTCCGTTCATGCGGCAGGTGTTATTATTTCCCATGAGCCGCTGGTCAACTATACGCCGCTGCAGAAATCGACAGATGGCGGTTGTGTAACGCAGTACCCTGCAGGCATGCTAGAGAAAATTGGCCTTTTGAAAATGGACTTCCTGGGCCTCATCAACCTCTCAATTCTGGCACAGGCAGTGCGAAACGTGGAGCAGAGCACGGGAACCACCCTGGATGTGCGTAAACTACCACTGGATGACACCAGGACGTACGAGCTGCTCGCTCGTGGTGACTGCGTAGGCGTTTTTCAGCTAGAGTCTCCACAGATGAGGCGTTACATTCAGGAACTGCAGCCCGGTAACGTTCGGGAAGTTGCGGCGATGGTAGCGCTGTACCGTCCGGGGCCGATGGCGCATATTCCCCGGTTCATTCGCTGCAAGCATGGGCAGGAGAAGATAGAGTATCCGCATCCGTTGCTGAAAGACCTCCTGGAAGAGACCTACGGAGTTATCGTTTACCAGGACCAGGTAATGCGTATCGCCCAGATTATTGCAGGGTACACGCTTGGGCAGGCAGATGTACTTCGTCGCGCTATGGGTAAGAAGAAAAAAGAAGAGATGGTGAAACAGCGCGAAAAGTTTATTGAAGGTGCCGCTGCCAACAATATCTCCAAACAAAAGGCCGACGAGATTTTCGACCTCATGGAGCCATTTGCAGGCTACGCCTTTAACAAGGCCCATGCTGTATGTTACGCTATGGTGGCTTACCAGACTGCCTACCTTAAGGCTAATTTTCCGCTGGAATATATGGCTGCCCTTATGGCCTGCTTCCTGGATAAATCTGACAAACTCGTTACATGTATGGATGAGTGCAAACGGATGTCGATACCAGTTTTGCCCCCAGACATTAACGCAAGTGGCGCAGACTTCACGGTGGAACCGGGGCAGCGAGCCATACGTTACGGGCTTGCGGCTATAAAAAATGTGGGGAAAGCGGCGGTCGATGCCATTCTGTATGCACGTAATGAAGGGCCATTCGCCAGCCTGGAGGATTTCTGTAACCGAACTACGGCATCGGAAGCCGGCGGCGTTACAAAATCTGTGATAGAAACGCTTGCTCATGCAGGCGCGTTTTCCAGCCTGCCGGGTCACGGTAACCGCCGGGCACTATGTGAAGCACTAGACGACTGCATCGCGCAGGCTACTCAGCTTCAGCGGTCTAAAAAACTGGGGCAAGGATCGCTGGATGATATGTTTGGCGATACGAATGAAGTTCATAGCTCAGTCGTTGCCATTCCTAACATTCCGGAGTTTTCACGCGCGCAGCTACTGGGCTATGAGCGAGATTTGCTGGGTATGTACCTTACCGATCATCCCCTGCAGGAATACACCCCTGTTCTGGCTAAAGCCGGGGTAGTACGTGTTGCAGAACTATCGGAACTGCCGGACAAAAAGGAAGTAAAAGTCGGGGGAATGTTGACGCAAGTTAAACCGTTCACTTCTAAAAAGTCTGGCGAGGCTATGGTTTTCTTTACTCTGGAGGACCTTACCGGGCAGGTATCCTGCACGATGTTCCCCACTTCGTACGCAAAATACCGTGACATTATTGAAAAGGATCGCGCTGTCATTCTAGAAGCGAAGATTAGTTACCGGGAGCGCGTGCGGGACGGCGACGATGGTGACCGAGTTGCTGAACTACTGGTAGACGGAATGCAGCCCCTGGGTAGCGCAGTCGGCAAAAACGGTGGTACCAGCAAGATCGTGGTGAAGCTGGAGGGCGTTGCAAGTGATCGGCTGAAGATGGTGCGCGAAACAATGGAGCACCACAAAAAGCCTGGCCAGGCGGGCCTGCCAATTTTCCTGGAGCTTCGCGATCATAGCACAAGGTACGAGGTGAAGACAGAACTGTTTGCAGACTATTCCGATTCATTCCGACAGCAGCTCGAGTCGCTATTGGGTAGGCAGTGCGTTTGGCAGGAATAACAGAGTGCCGTTTAATTCAGGCCGCATCACTGTACCTGCAGGTATTGCGCAATTCACCGCGAAATCGTAACTCACTCATAATCAGGAGGCACGTATGACAAGTGGAATTCCGCTGCAGGCGTTCGGGTGCACCGGTGTACAGGTATCCCGAATCGCACTGGGGTGTATGGGGCTTGCAGGAACCTGGGACCCCAATTCGGTGGGGCCCGATAACATTCGAAAAGCAGTTAAGGCGATCGAAACTTCCCTGCAGTGCGGTATCACCTTTTTTGATCACGCTGATATTTACGGTGGTACCGCATGTGAAACGGTGTTTAAAGAGTGCCTAATGGCGTTGCCAGGCAGCCGTGAAAAGATGTTTATTGCCACGAAGGTGGGGATACGCCGCGGGTTTTACGAGCACGACCCTGCCTATATTCGCACGTCCATTGAAGGCTCGCTTACGCGCATGGGGCTGGATTACGTGGACCTGTACCAGCTTCATCGACCAGATCCGCTTACGCACCCCGCTAAAACCGCTGCTATGCTGGATGATCTTGTTAGTAGTGGATTGGTTCGCATGATCGGTGTTTCCAACTACTATCCACAACAGGTTCTCGCGCTACGTCGGTACTTACGGGCTCCCATCGTTTCCAACCAGATTGAGATCTCGCTTTTAAGGCTGGATCCTATCTATGAAGGTGCAGCCGGCGGTAACGGAGACGGCGTGCTAGACCAATGCCTGGAGCTCGGAATTACGCCGCTAGCCTATAGCCCAGTGGGAAGAGGGTGGTTAACCGGCCATCGGGAGGTCCCATCAGATCACCACCAACGGGCAGTGATAGAGCGGATACTTGCAACGATGAAAGAGCTTGCGCCAGCATATGGGGATGCGTCTCCAGCGCAATTTGCGGTGGCCTGGCTGCTGAGCCATCCCGCAGGCATTATCCCACTGGTTGGCAGCACAAATCCCGACCATATCAAAGAGGCTGCTGCTGCAGGTGCCATTCAGCTTACCAGGCAAGACTGGTACAAACTGTGGGTGGCGGCACGCGGCACCAATGTTCCTTAGCATACGTAAGGAAAATCATTAGAGGTTCACTTGACATAAACAAGGGCCCGGGTCAGTAATGACCGGGCCCCTTTTTTGATGTAACGCCTTATGGCGTGCGTGCCCTGCTACTGAAGGTGAAATGAGCAGAAGCTAACCCATCAGAATCAGCATTTAACGTGATTGTACCCGGATGAGATCCTGCACGAACTATCACCATGCATAGGCCGTTAAACGCTTTGCGGCTGCTTCCTCTGTCGCTCTCATGGTCGCTTGGGTCACCATTCGCAACGCCATCGAGCTCTGCGGGGCCGCTTACGTGAAAATTCACGGCGTTACCCGCGGTGGGTACTACACGCCCGTGGCTGTCAACCACCTCAACCTTAACGAGTTGAACGTCCTCGTTATCGGCCGCAATCGTCTTGCGTAGTGGGACTAGCCGGATCGCTGCAGCTGGACCTGTTGTCGATACGGTATCAGTAGCCAGTAGCTTGCCACCTGTGTATGCTTTCGCTACAAGTGTTCCCGGCTCGTAAGGAACACTCCATTCCACGTGGCCGTATTTCGGCATGGGCTGTATTCCAAGGCTCTTGCCATTCAGGAAGAGTTCTACTTTATGGCAGGCGGAATAGCACCACACGCTAATGTTCTGCCCATCCTTTCCTCCCCAGTTCCAATGGGGAAGTATATGAACCAGAGGCTTGGTACCCCACCATGCCTTGTAGTAGTAGTAGTTGTCCTTGGCAAAACCGCACATATCCAGTATGCCGAAATGGCTGTTGACGCACGGCCAGCCGTACGGCGTGGGTTCACCGCGATAGTCGAATCCTGTCCACACAAACCCGCCTGCCACGAACGGTCGCGAGGCGATTGCTGCCCAGGTAACCTCTGCGGTCTGTGCCCAGGATGGAGCATTCACGTCGTAAGCGCTTACATAGCCTAATTTTCGGCTATTGGTGTAGATGCCGCGAGTGGAGACAGTGCTGCCCACCTCACTGCCATACATAGGCTTGTTGGGAAACTGCGCATGGAAACGGTCGTAACTTGAAGGATTGTAGTTGCACCCCTGCAGATCCTCCACGTTAGAAATGCCCTGGCCCCAACCTCCATTCATGGCACAGGTCACCGGCCGGGTAGGGTCTAGCGCGAGTGTGACGTTACGCATAGCCGCGAAGATGCGTGCGCCTGTAGCCGAACTCTGTAGTGGCTCCTCATTGCACATAGACCACATGATGATGCTTGGATGATTGCGATCCCGGAGCACCATCTCCTTAAGGTCGGCGAGGTTTCCCGCTGTGGTTGTAGGGCCGGATTTTGCAGCATAGGTGTCACCAAGGTGTCGGTTCTCGTCCATCACCAGCATTCCCTGGCTGTCACACTGGTCGAGTAGTTCTGAAGCTGGCGGATTGTGTGAACACCGGTAAGCATTAGAGCCCATCTGTTTCAGTCGCTCTACACGGTATTTAAACACGTAATCTGGAACTCCAATACCCACTCCTGCGAAATCCTGATGATTGCATGTTCCCTTAAGCTTTACAGGCTTACCATTAAGGTAGAAACCTGTGTTCGCGTTAAACGAAATGGTGCGGACGCCAAATGTGGTGAAGTGTTCATCAGTAACTGTCGCACCTCTAGAAACGATGGAGACCAGGCGGTACAGGTTGCGATGTTGCAGGGACCATAGGTCTGCGGTTGCTAAATGTACGTGATTGTTAACTGTTCGCGATGCATGTGGCATGAGTGCAATGGTTACACGCACGGTAGCCGTTGTAACCCCATGAGGATTAATAACGCGCGAAACGAGGTGGGCCGTTGCTGGCTTTAAGCTACTGTTCGTCACGGTGGTCTGAATGTCAAGGTCTGCCGAAGGATTCGCCGAAGTTACATTGTGCACATTCGAGATAATGTAGGTGCCCCAATGCTGAACACGCAGGGCGTTTCGCTCCTCAAGCCAAACATGGCGGTAGATGCCCCCACCTTCGTACCACCAACCCTCAAATTCCGTTGGGTCCACCCGTACTGCAATCACATTGGAACCACCGTAGTGAAGGTACGAAGTAATGTTTGGGCGATAGGGAGTGTAGCCAGATGGGTGGTCACCTACGTACTTGCCGTTAATCCAGATCATGGCATCGCGGTAGATGCCTTCAAAATTCAGCCAGATTTCACGGCCGCGCGCATCTGCCGGTATTGTACAGTTCTTGCGGTACCAGCCCACCATTACGGGATGAAAACCATGACTAGTGTTAGCATTAGGGGAAAACGGTGTGCTCACGATAAAGTCTTGGGGAAGTTGTACGGAACGCCACGCGCTATCAGAATAGGCAGGCATAGCTTCCATAGGAACTTTTACGCGCCGGCTTACTACCGAAACAGGGCCATTTAGGCCACCGCCTCCACCTGTATTCTGCACAAGCACTGCAACCACGTTACGAGCATTAGCGTGAACGGCTCTACTGATATCTACCTTGAACCTGGTATCCCAGCCTTCATGATGGCCAACCAGAATGCCGTTCACATAGATGGTACCGTTGTCGTCGACGTTGGTGAACTGCAACAATGTTTTGCGGCTGGTGATAGGAGGCAGAACAGCACGGTACCATGCAAAGCCCACCCGCCCATGAAATACATCGTCGTAATTTGCCGACTGCCAACCGCCGGTGCTTGTATCGAGATTTGGAGCCGCATCTACTGCAGCGTCGTTCGGCAAGGTATCGCTATCGGGCTTCCACAACCAGTTGGTGACGAGTGGTCCACCCGCAGAGTCCGCGAAATCACCTCGATGAAACTTCCATCCGGAGTCAAAGCGCTGCTTACTCCCGCTAAACGACCCTGTTGCTGCAGAACACTGTGTAGCTGGTAGTAATATTAACATCGCAGCCACTGTACAGCACGATAGGGCTTGTGTAATTCTGGAATCCAACAGGACATTCCTCCATTGGCACAAATCTCAACCATAACGTTCATGTTTTGGTTGTTCTCGAATGTTTATACCTGCTAATTCCCGCATATTGTGAGTAAACCACGAAATTAGTTCGGATCCGTTACAAACTCTGAACGGCCCGCCAGTCAATATTTGCTCAGTCACCCGCAAGCTGCTACCATTGGTCAACAGGTACGTGGGAAATAGTGACCGGTCGCAATTGTATGGCATTCCTAGGTTTAAGGAGGCCGAAACGTCAATTTAGGCATGACAATCGGTATGTCACGAAGAATAAATCGAGGAAATCCTAAAATACAGGTAATTTTTCTTGGTTTTAGAACAAAAATATACATTGGGGCATCATACATGTAGTTATGAAAGTGAAGACATTAGTAGCGTGCCTTTATGGAGACATTGAGTATGACTGGTAAAATTGGCAACGTGGGATATGCCACTTATTCAAGCTATCAATCACGGCCACAGAAACTTGAAAAACAGCTAGAGGACCAAATCTCGCAACGGCTTCAGAATATACGCACGCGCATAACCGTAACAAGTAGCGCAATAGAAACAGCCACCGAGGCCACCTCAGCTCCATCTACTGAATCGACTAGTGGACACCTGGATATATCCGCCTGATTAACCCTTGAATCCAAAAAAGCAGGGAAGTCCACACCGATCGCTGGATCGCAGGGCTACCCTGCTTTTGTGCGTAGGATTGCTGAAAACAAATCGCTGCCCTTTTTTGGGGGCGATTAAAGGAAATGCCAGCCATGCCCGTCATCGTACGTCATACCCAACGACTGAGTGCCTCTGGTTTTGCAGGCAACATGGTTTAATGACCTTAGTTTGGGTATGAGTGATTCCTGCTATTTTTAGTAAATTAAAGCCGGCAAGGTTATGAGTACCTATGGTGTAGGCAGATCTAGTGCGTACTTTTAGTGATCAACTCTTGCTCTCACGGTATCTTTGGAAGTACCAATAGATGTGAAGAGATACTGATTCGGTGCCTTTAAGTACAGAGTATGCTCATTGTAGTGCCAAAAAATTGCGGGTACTTACTTCATTTTGTAGAACACAACACGGCTGCGCGGCGAGGTACGCCAGGTCGATGCCTCTAGTCAACGGTGTTAGACATGTTCGCGTGGTTACTGATATCCGGGCGCGCGTGGTAATTCAAAATCGGGTTGCGATGCCCCACAAACCTTGCGTGACCGTGAATTTGAGGAAAACAAGCATATAGACTTAATGACCTACGTCCCGGGCCATGGATAAATAGGCTACTACACTACAAATTGCGGGAAGCCAGTTTGGTTCGCCGCGTAATTTCTGCAGCCAGGGAGTACAAATATGTCGTCAATATCGTCGAGACGCGAAGTGGGAGGCTCATCGGGATCGTCGCGTGTAAGAATGTTGCAGGACCAACTGGACTCTGCGCTCAGCAACCGCATTCAGCATGTTCGGTCGCACGTGTTACAAAAGCCTCAGACATCACAGGGTAGCGCGATGCAGAGCAGCGCGGATTCGGGGCCACCCACCCTTGGGACAAAACTGGACATTCGTGCATAGCACTTCCATACCGCTGCCGCCAGTTAGGACTTTTAAAATGAAAGACCTAACCAGGCGGTAGTGTACTTTTACCCAGGCATACTGGCCGCGAAGCACCTGTAGCACACATCACGTTGCTACAGCGATGCAACAGCCGCTCGTACCCCAGCAGGGCAAACGCCATCGCTTCCCGAAAATCGTCTGGTATGCCAAAATGCGAGTGAGTCTTAATCGACGTTCCCGCGAGTTGGAGTTGCAACCTGTCTACAAGATAAGCGTTACGCACTCCTCCCCCACCCAGCACTACAGTTCCTTCCATTGCGGAGTTTGGAAGCCATTTTCGGTAGGCATCCGCGATAGATACAGCCGTTAACTCAGTTACTGTGGCTACTATGTCTTTATCGCACATGCGACGAAGTTTTGCGGTGTGCAGTACTCTTCTCGCGAATTCTGCGCCAAAACTCTCTCTACCTGTTGATCTAGGTGGCGGCATGGAGAAAAAAGGATGCTCAAGTAGTTCGCTTAATAGGAGATTGTTTACCCGTCCAGTTGAGGCAAATGTGCCACCATCGTCGAAATTCGTCGCTCCGCCAGTCATAGATGCCATCAACCAATCGATCACCATATTTCCAGGACCAGTGTCGAAAGCGATTACATTGTTGACATTACCCCTCTGTGGCAGGTAGGTTGCATTTGCAATGCCTCCAATGTTTTGCACAATTCGCGACTCGCGCGTGCTGCTCATCACTCGCCAGTCCCACCAAGGTACAAGCGGCGCACCCTGACCCCCAACCGCCATATCTGCTGCGCGAAAATCCGAAAGTACTACTCGGCCAGTCATGCTGGCTATCACCGCCGGTTCCCCAATCTGCACAGTACCGCGAGCTAGTTCTTCCGCACACATCATCGCAGTAGGCTGGTGCCAAACAGTCTGGCCGTGGCAGGCAATTGCGTCGACTTCGTCTACCGGATACCCTGTCGCAGTACAGAGCTCAAGAACGGCTTGCGCAAAACATTGCCCAAGGCGGAAGTTTAAAAGGGTGAGCTGCTGCACTGGATAATCTGGACGGCATGCGTCAAGAATAGCGGTCCGGACCACGGGCTGCCATGGATAATTAAGGCAGCCGATTAGTTGCCAGCGAAGATTCTTTTGGCCGCTAAATTGCATGATTACGCAGTCTATGGCGTCTACCGAAGTTCCAGACATCAGGCCGATCACCGTTTTCAATTCTAGTTTCTCCTTTGCTTCAAAGTTGCGTTCATGAGCGCCTCGTTTAATATGGCACGCCGTAGCCGGTTACAGTTTCGTCTCTGCCACCTACAGACCGTCTCGTTAGAGCCCTCGGCCATAAATATGCGCCGCCGCCGCCGCTACGAGCATCAAACCCCGAATTCAGTTGTGTCATACCACCCGGAAAACTGCGTATGTTAACAGCTTTTTGCGATTACTCGCAATTTTATCATTCTGCTGCAACGGAATGTGTCGTATAACATCAGTGGTCATCGAAATAGCGTCAGACAATTAGTTGGCTGCCTTTAGCAGCCCCGGTCAAATCGTAGAGGAATAGAAAATAATGAAATCAAATCGTGGCGGCCTATTAGCAGTTGTTGGTTGCGGTGCCCTTTCAGTGGTTTCCGGCGCCGTTTTTGCGCAGAACAACATCACCTTTAATAACGGTAACGGCTCAACAAATGTAAACGTTGCTTATACACTTGGTGGCAAACAGTACAAAGAGAGTACTGCAGCTGGAGTATATAATTTCACAGTTGGCGGTAAGTCGTATAAGGGCTACTGTACCGACCTTAGCGATAATATTCACAATAGCGAAAGCTGGAACGCTACATTTACCACTGTTGCGAACCCGGTAAACGGGCTGCCCAGTACGTGGTACGCAAAAGAAGTGGGGCTAACCACTTCTAACGTAAATGCAATTGATTATCTGGCCTCTCATTATATTGGTTCATCAAGTTCTGCAGCAGCACAGGTTGCAATATGGGATCTCTCATTAAATAGCTCCATTTCAAAGTCCGGCAGTAATTACAACTGGGGCTCGGTGTTCTCTGCCACAGGCATATCAACCAGTTCGGTCTACACGGTGGAGCAGGCCGCACTTGCTAATGACAATAAGTCGTGGGGTTCAGTGCTGGCCTATGCTGGTGTACAAGCTACTGGTCGTCCGCAAGATATCGCATTTGGTGCAGGTAGCTCTCCCAATGGTCCCCCACCAGTTTCTGAGGCGAGCAGCGTAGCTGGCTTGGGTATGTTATTCGGTATCGGAAGCCTGAGCATGTTCAGGCGGCGTCGATGAAACTAATCCGTTAGCGTAAGCTAGCGGGTTAGTCTGTTATCCTAAGATGGAAGTGTGACAACAAGACGCAACAATTTTGTGCTGAACCTGCTTATTCATGGGCAAATATAGCATAACTGCTAGTTTGAAATTGGTAGCGTCCGTTGTACACTGTAGCTCGTGCAATATGTTTGAAGCTTTCACATCATCTGCAAGTTAAGATATTTTTCAACGATTGGAGAATGGAAGATATGCATTCACGACTGCGAGCGGGCCTACTCCTGGGAGCTATGGCCACGCTTGGTTCGCCTGCGATGGCCGGTCTGCCAAATGGTTATGGAACCCTAATTACTAGCGGTATCACTGTGACTTCCGATAACGCAGCTACCGCCAAAGTTCAGAACTACGGCCTTAATATTGGTAGCCAGATCGCATTTTCAGGGCTTAGTGGAACCTACCAGCTAGACGACATTAGGGCGTTCTATGTTGGGTTCAATTCAAACGTGTCATCGTTGGCCGCCCTGAATAGTACGGTTAGTGGCGCGGATGTTATTGGTGGAACAAACACAATCTACAATGCAGATAATGGTAGTTCATACGTAGGCTGGGCAATGACAACGGGGCACGGGGCTACTGGATCATTGAAACCTGGTGATTTGCTGCCGTCGGTAAATACCGGGAACATTTTCACCCTCAATAAACCCTTAGGAACCAATGTACCAACTCAGTACGGACTTGATATCGCAGTAACCGTGGGGCAGAATGGGATCGATCCCTTTGGCAATGGTACAGGTGCAGGCAAGATATCCACAGGTCACGTCTACTTTAACTCGCCACCACCCGCAGTTCCAGAGGCGAATAGCGCTGCCGGATTGCTCGCCTTGTGCGGCGTAAGCGCAATTGGGTTGAGGCGACGCCGACGTAGCTGACTGGTTAGTGGTTAAACCAAGGCAAACCTCGATGGCGCTACGGCGCTGTCGAGGTCTCTCCTTTAGGAGAACCTACTTCTTCTTGCAGGAGACTTAAAAACGCTTTCAGTGCTGCAGAAAGATACTTGTCCCGTCGATAGATTGCGCTCAACCTCCTCTGTGCAGCAGGCACGTTCGCCAAAGGCAGTGCGCACAGAGTACCCATCGCAACCTCGGTAGTGACGGAAATAAATGGCAATAACGAAATACCTAACCCCGCCTCGATCATCTTTTTGATTGCCTCTACGTTATCAAGTTCTAGCGCAGCCTGTTCTGCAACACCCGCTGCAGATAGAAGGCTATCTACGTAAGACCGTAAATTGGTACCCTGTTCCATTAGAATTAGTGATTGACCATGCAACTGCTCGGCAGTAACAGGGTCACCGAACGCAGCCAGCGGATGGCCAGGCGGCACAACCACGCCCGTAGCGTAGTCTGCAAGAGACATCTCGGTAATTCCCTGCCTGGGAACGAAGTAGGCAACAATGCCCAGGTCTACAGTGTTGGCGGCCACCATGTCGACGATATGCGAGGAGACGCCGGTATGAACGCTTAACTCGACGCCGGGATAGCGAACGCGAAACCGCTGCAGAATAGTTGGCAGTATGTATGTAGCCGTAGTATTGTTTGCGCCAACAGATAATCGGCCGGCAGCGCCCAGGGTACGCTCCGAGACGCTGCGTACTGCCTCGTCACTTAGCCGGAGTATCTCGCTTGCATACCCCAAAAGCGCTTCTCCGGCCTGGGTCAGTTCTACCTTGCGTCCCAACCTCTCTAGCAGGCGGGTGTGTAGTTCAGCCTCCAGGCCAGCTATCTGGCGAGTTACAGCTGGCTGCGTAAGGTGAAGTTCATCGGCAGCCTTGGTGAAGCTCTGCAGGCGCGATACTGCTACAAATGTCTCTAGCTGCCGTATCTCCATACCAGGTGCTTTCCTGCTCCTAAGGTGCTAGTATTGCGATTTCAAACTACGGTGCCGATACGGCACGGAGACGCATCTTTCCTTCTTTTCCGTCCCGTGATAATCAAGCCAATTTGCCATTAGGTGATAGGTTGGATGGCATCCATCCCTGCTTAACGCAGTCCTGCAGGCTCCATCCTCCTCCGCCTTCTGTTTTAAGTGTCCAGAAACTCCAGCCACGCGTTGCAGTGTAACTCAAGAGCTGAGCCGCCGCATAGCCGCGGTTACCCGCACTCTGCTGAAGTCGGTTCAGGCCAGACCAGGTACTTCCAGAAAGTGCCAGGGACCATTCGCCCACCAGAATCGGCAGCTCCTTTGCCATTGCTGTTAGCTGGGTGGCTCTGTCGTTAAGCGCGTAACCGATCTGGCCAGTAAGGTTTCGAGTCTGATCCTCCGCAGTGAAGCACTGGTACATATGTGTGTCGAGAATAACGTTATCAAATTCTGGTGCCTGCATGAAATTTGACCACGCCGTTGGTCGGAAGCTGTCGTGGATCACAACCGCGGCCCGGTTTGCAGCGATATGCTTACGGACTACGCCGTATCCGCGTTGGTAGTAATCTTTAAGGATTTCCAGCGGTACATCCCAGCGAGGCTCATTAAGCAGCTCTATACCAACGACGCATGGATGAGCCTCGCATATAGACGCGAGATTATCGATGACCTTTAGAGTGTGCTCAACGTTTTTTGGCTGGGGCCAGTTAAGTGCGCCTGCGTGGCCGCTGTGATCCCAACCATTCTGGCTGCCCGCTTCATCTTTGAA
>JAJZFK010000530.1 GCA_021805405.1 bacterium | reverse complement strand
ATTGCGCCTGCACCAAACTTCGCGACCACCGACGGGCTCATCAGGATACCCGCGGTGATTACACCAACAAGACCCTGCACAGAGCCCACCGAGAGGTCAATACCAGCAGTGATGATGACGAACGTCATTCCCACGCCAATGATTGAGTAGATAGATACCTGCTGTGCAAGGTTTTGAAACGAATCGAGCTGCCTAAAGGTTGGTGTAGTGATGGCCAGGATAGCGAAAATCACCAGCAAAACCGCTGTGATTCCCGCGTTTGGCCCAAACCGAACTGCAAATTTCGGTTTGGGTCCACCTACGCCTTCTGGCAGAACTGATGTACTGGGCGATGTAGTGTTTTCAGAGTTCATAGTGTCTTGTCGATATTGATTGCAATGCTTCCATTAGCTCTTCTTGAACGAATCAACCGTAACTAAACCTGTGGGAATTGGGATCTTCGCAGGAACTGGCTCGCCGTTAAGATCCTTCACGATGGCATCGACGGTTGTCTTACCAATGAGATCAGGGAACTGTATGGCATCTGCCTTCAGTGCGCTGGTACCAGACGAAATGTAGTTCTGCGCCTCGGGTGTAGCATCAAAGCCAACCACATCGACATTCTTCTTGTTCATCTGTTGCAACGCCGAAAGTGTACCCAGTGCTACGGGATCGTTTATTCCAAAGATGACGTTGATATCAGGATTGGCGGTTAGCAGGTTTGTAGCCTTGTCTACCGCGTTCTCGCGAGTAGCATTTGGGACATCCTCATCGGCCACGATCTTGATGCCGGGATCGGCCGCTAGTGCTTCCTTAAACCCACGCACGCGGTCCTGTACGCTGGAGACGGTCTTAAGGTCGAGTATGGCTACCTTCCCCGTTCCATGGAGCAGGTGCTGTACCACGTACTCGCCCACCAGTTTGCCGCCAGCAACGTTATCGGATGCAATGTGGCACGTCACCTTGCCACCGTCCGAAGCAATATCTGCTGTAAAGACAGGAATGCCCGCTGCATTCGCGGCCTGAACCGCAGAAATGATGCCTGCACTGTCTACCGGGCACACTACAATGGCATCCATCTTTTGTGCGATGAAGTTTTGCACCTGGTTAATCTGTTTGTTCAAATCCTTGTCTGCAGACAGCGGCAGCAGTGTTACGTGCTCCATACCTGCTTCCTTCACCATGCCCTGTTTGAGCGCAATGTAGAACGGGTCGTCCTGGGTAAGCAGACTGACACCAATGCGATAATTCTTCTTGGCAGCAGCTGACGGAATAGCGATTTGCGGCTCCGCAGGTTCAGGCAGTTGCAGCGCAGCGGGCGTTGCGCCCGGCGTTGGTCCGCCAACAGAGGTTTGTGCCCCTTTGTTGGTACACCCACCCAGAGCTACTAAAGTAGCCAGCACAGCTGACAGAACTACGCTATTCCGCCAGGATCTCGATTGCATAACAACACCTCCAACTTTGTAATCGTTGAAGGTATGGTAGCATATTGCCAACCAGATTACTCCTAATTCACCACAATACAGACCGGGGTTTACCAAAATTTTTTATTTTATTCCCCGGCCGTCCGGTTAGTTATAGCTGGTTGCATGCCTCGGTTGCCAATTTGGTTAGCTATTGGCTCCTGCACCATTGTGCGAATAGCACGGCACAGCACGGGCTTGGCATTGGCCTTGTCCAGTCCGCCATCTTTGGCCAGACTTTGTAGTACGCCATTACGATTGAGCAATTAATCTCAACAACGCGTGTGCTCCCGGCAATTCAAAAATGGACTCATTGACCATGGTTGTCATGTCCTTTACATCATGGCGCACTTCACGAATTATTAGGTGGTGCTGAACCATATCGGCACGTAGCAGAGCGCTCGCTCCCTGTCAAACTGGTGCGCAAAGCAGATCATCACCTGTGTTGCGTCGCACTCCAGCCACTCCCCAAGTTCATCCAGGTCACCAACCCAACCATGGTCCTGGACACCTAAAACAGGGTTAAACACTGATTACAAATTGATCTCCAGCGGCCCAAAGGCGCTTAATTTCCAGCCAGCCTTCAGGCTATCCCGATTGCGTGCCCGCTCGCTCACCTGCTGGAAGATTTCCAGCTGCATTTCTAAGGGCATCATGCCCGGAATTATTCGCATCAATTCACTCGCATTCAATTCGCTAAACCTGGAGCGCCTCCGCCAAAAGTCCACGTTGCTGCACCTATGCGGCCGGGCCTGTGCAGTATCGTTCAGTAAAAAGTGCTAGCAGCTCCTTAATCTGACTCTTCGTCGAGGGCACTAACATAAACCAGGGATAACGTTGTAGATACGCCCATCTCTTTCACTCAACTTTGGACAAGTGTAATTTACTTATTCGGTAGCCATCAGTCAGCCCTATTTCCGCCACATTTGTGCGAGGATTACAGTGCGCACCAGCGTTCACTCGAATTGTACAAACACCCACACCCCACTAATCATCCCACTGGATTAAAATTCCCTCCTGTTTTTGTCATTGGTTCCAATCCCCCACTGCACGCTAGAAGGATATACCTGCAGATGGGTGGAATTAGCCCATACAAACTCTTTTGGAGACAATCAATGAAGATAACTGAGGTTCGCGTAATTGTTACCTGCCCAGACAGAAACTACGTGGCGGTTAAAATCCTTACTGATCAGCCTGGTCTTTACGGTGTGGGTGATGCAACGCTAAACGGTCGTGAGCTAGCCGTGGCTGCGGCCATCTCAGATCATATAGCTCCACTACTTATTGGGCGTGATCCGGGTCAGATTGAAGATATATGGCAATCACTTTACAGGGGATCGTACTGGCGTGGTGGCCCCGTGCAGATGACTGCTATCGCCGGCATTGATATCGCCCTGTGGGACATAAAAGGCAAACTCGCAGGCATGCCGGTCTACTCACTCTTAGGAGGCCGCACCCGTGTGGGCGCATTGGCATATACGCATGCGGGCGGTAAAGATTTTATTGAGGCTGAAGACCGCGTTCTTGCGGCGATAGCAAAGGGATTCAAGGTCGTGCGCGCCCAGGTGGCGATACCTGGTTCTGTTGGAACATACGGCGTTGGTGGCAGCATTTCTGCAGCATCTGTGTTAACCCAACACCCCGGTGATCTCAGCGGCGACGGTGGAAGAATGCCCTCGGTTGAAAAGTGGGAGCCTTCCCCATACATGCGCACCATACCAGCACTGTTTGAACACTTGCGCAGTAAAATAGGATACGGTGTAGAGCTATTCCACGATGTACACGAACGGCTCACACCTATTCAGGCAGCACGCCTTGCGCGAGATCTTGAACCCTACCGTATACTATTTCTGGAGGATCCACTGCGCCCAGAATGCCTGGAGAGCTTCCGACTAATTCGCCAGCACAGCGTTACACCGTTAGGAATGGGTGAGCTACTCCATTCACGGTGGGACTGCCTGCCCCTACTAACGGAGCAACTCATCGACTACATTCGCTGCGATATAGGACACGCTGGCGGCATTACTGAAGCGCGCAAAATCGCGGCCGTGGCTGAGACCTTCCATATCCAGACTGCCTGGCACGGGCCGGGCGACATTGGGCCGGCCACACACGCCGCCAATGTTCACTTAGATATATCGCTCCCTAATTTTGGCGTGCAGGAGATGGTATTCTTTTCTGAAGCCGTAAACGAAGTGTTCCCGGGTGCTCCTGTGTTTCATGACGGGTATCTTAATGTAACGGATGCCCCTGGTCTGGGTACCGACGTAAACGAAGAAGCAGCCAAGAAATACCCATATCAGCGAGCGTATCTGCCGGTTACCCGGCGCGAGGATGGAAGCGTGCTCGACTGGTAGAAAGCAGCAATGACAGTATCACAACCAGTTGAAGGCACATGGTTTAACACTGGCTTTACAAAGCGCCAGGCCCTGTGCCTCATCCTTTTTTGCGCCGCTATTACAGTAGGGCTATGGCTTGCGCAGGTAACACCCTATCTTAACGTGGCCGATGACTCCGGGCGGTACATGGTGTTGGGCGAATCAATCGCCCGTACAGGCGACCTTCGCCTTATTAACCAGGTCAGTCACCCGCTCGATACCCTCTACCCGCCCGGGTTTCCCGCAATGATTGCGGCGTGGATGGTGCTCACCGGTGGTAGCCCCGCTTCTGTTGTTCTTCCCATGAAGTTTACGCTACTGCTAATGACACTGGTTACGCTGCCGCTCATGCTGATGCTATTATCACGTGCTAAACTGCGCCCCTGGTTAGTGATAGGCACAATGGTAGCTTATGCCGCCTGCCCCGCAGTAATAGGCTACAGCAACGAAATTATGTCTGATCTACCACTACTTGCATTTGGCATGGCCTCAGTTGCTATCATAGATGTCGACGGTGAACCTGGTTCACTCGCCAGGGTAATGGCGCTGCTTTTCGCTGTAGTATCGTTCACCATGCGAACAAGCGGTATTGCTCTGCTAATTGCACTTGCGGTCTACTACCACGTGCGGTTCGGCCGTAAGTGGGCTGCTGTTGCGTGGTTCGTCACTCTTGCATCTGTGGGTGTGTGGCTGTTGAGGAACCACCACATAGCCGCTACGCATCCCTGGCTGCACTATCCCAGCTACCTTGATCAGTTCACGCTTCGCAACCCCATGAAAATGGATGCCGGCCGCATACCACTTTCACCCCTAGGCTTTGCCTCACGCATGAAATT
>JAJZFK010000159.1 GCA_021805405.1 bacterium | reverse complement strand
ACGACGGCACCCTGTTAATAAAACTGCCGGGAGATAGTTATCACATTGCGACGCTCGCGGAAGTTGCCACACGGGAAGGAGCCGATGCCCTTGTGGTCGGCCATAGTGCGCGCGCTGCCGCAGTAAGGTGGACGGGCAAACCCACAATGCGGTTTGGGGGCGAGGGCGGTTTTATTAGCGGGCCCGCCATAAAGCCGCTAAACCTGTTACAAACGCAACTGGCTGCTGGTGCTACCGTGGTGCCTCTTTTTGGAGGCGGCGGAATAATGACCGCGCAGGACGCAATGGAGTATTTTACCGCAGGGGCAGACGTGGTAGCGCTGGGAATGATCTGCCTCGTGAGCCCCAACGCAGTAAACCAGTTTGCTCACAACCTTACAGCCGCACTAGAGGGTGTTAATGTATCCTCTTCTGGTTCACTCTGCCAGGTCAAACGCCCCCTGCCCGCGGTTTAACGAGCAGGAGGCGTTTAATTGGTTGTTATGACCTAGAGCTTGCCCGTCATAAGCTTCTGTATGTCGCTCACCATCACCAGAGCCATGAGCAATAGAATTACCGAAAGACCAAACATATTGGCGTACTGCATCTCCCTTGCGGATAACTTACGGCGACGGACAAACTCAACCGCCAAAAGCATAAGGTGGCCACCATCCAGAATAGGTATAGGAAACAGGTTGATGACACCCAGGCTGATGCTCAGGCTAGCACCCAGTATAAGCAGCGAGACCGTGCCCTGCTGGCGCGCCATGCTTACATAGCTTGCGATAGCAATGGGGCCTCCCACTGCTTCTCGCACATGCGGACTAAATATCGTTTTAAACATTCCTTCAACGTCGTCGATGATATTGCGCGTCCCCAGGCGAATAGATGCGATTGGGGAGTACTTCTTATACGTCACAAAGGTCACTGGTACAAATCCCAGCCTACCCTCTGTCACCGTTGTTAAATGGCCATTTTGAAGCTGGTCCTGTACCTTGGCAGAATACGGTGTGGCGACAATAGCCAGCTGCTGGCTTCCACGCAATATGACAAGGTGAAGCGGTTTGCCTATGCTGTGATGGATGATATGAACCAGAATGGGTCCGTCTGCCGCATTGATCGACTGACTGTCAACCTTTATGATGCGGTCACCAGCTCTAAGCCCTGCTTTGTCTGCCGGCGAGTTTTTCAACACTAGTTGCACCTGGTTCTGAATACTAGGATTAGGCAGACCCATGGTGAAGCCGATAGTGCAGAACAGAAAATATCCGAACAGAATGGAGGCAAGAGGGACCGCAAATATGACAAATGCCCGCTGAATAAGGGGCTTATTGTAGAACGCTTGTGGATCATTTGCACGTTCGCGCGCTTTGGCATCGGCAGCGACATCGCCGGACTCTTCCACTACAGCGTCGTTAGGATCCATGCCGGCAATCATAACAAAGCCGCCAAGAGGAATACTTCTTATGTTGTATTCCGTGCCGTTTCGCTTGCCAAGCCGAATTAGCCGCTTCCCAAAAAAGAGGGAAAAGTCGTCCACGCGCATGCCGCAAAGACGGGCAGCGATGAAATGACCCCATTCGTGAGCAATAACAAGCACGCTAAGTATCACAAGAAAATCCACCGCGGATTTTAAAGTGCCAAAATTTACCTGAAAGTGAAGCAACGCGTTTGCCCCTTTCCGGAATTGTCCGGAGGTCGATAGAAGTGGAAACCTATAAGTTTTGTACGAACTTTCGCGCCCACTTATCGGCCGCTATTACATTCTCTAGTGTCGGTTCTTTAGGGTCATGTTCTTTAATTGCTCTACGGACCCTTACCGCCATTTCGAGGAATGGTATTTTCTCGTTCAGGAACAGCGCCACGGCTGCTTCATTGGCCGCATTCATTACGGCCGGTGCAGTTTTACCAATCGCAACCGCCTCTTGTGCTATTCTAAGCGCAGGAAAACGATCATGATCTGGTGCCTCAAAAGTTAGTGACGTAAAATCTGTAAGATTCATTCGCGGCAGTTCGGAATTCAAACGCTCTGGGAATACCAGGGCATATTGAATAGGCAGCCGCATATCCGGTAGACCCAACTGTGCCAGTGTAGACCCGTCGGTCAAGCGAACCATAGAATGGACAATCGATTGCGGATGCACCACTACTTCCACGTTCTCAACCGGTACATCAAAGAGCCAGCGCGCCTCGATGACTTCTAGAGCCTTGTTCATAAGTGTTGCAGAGTTAATGGTAACCAGCCCACCCATAGTCCATGTGGGATGACGAAGGGCCTGCTCAGGTGTGACAGATTCCATATCGTGCATTGACATTTTGCGAAACGGTCCACCGGATGCGGTGAGGTAAATTCGCTCCAGACTGTTAGGCGGTGCACCTTGGAGGCACTGAAAAATCGCAGAGTGTTCGCTATCGATTGGGAGTATGCTGCACTTATTTCGCCTTGCTAGTGCCATGGTTGCTTCACCCGCGGCAACCAGCACCTCTTTACTAGCCAGGGCGATATGCTTGCCCGCATCTAAAGCTGCGTGGGTGGGTGCTATGCCGATCGCACCCGCTACTGCAACGATGACGAGATCGGCCTGTGGTAACCTCGCAATAGAACACATGGCGTCTACGCCAGAACTCAGCTCCGCACGCGATCCAGATGCATGAAGCTCATCACGCAACTTCGCCGCACGTGCCTCGTCACCGATGCACACATACTCCGCTCCAAACTTTGCCGCCTGGTTCGCCAGAAGTTCTGTGTTACTGTATGCGGCAAGGGCCACAACCTTAAAGCGCTCTGGGAGCCGCTCCACTACATCGAGCACCTGTGTGCCTATGGAACCTGTGCTTCCCAGGATGACCAGATTTTTCAGGGTATTGTCTCCTCAACCACGGTTCCGAATTTACGAGTTCGCTTCTGAAAATCTGCAATTGCCTGCACTAGCGTATCGGGATCAAAATCTGGCCAACAGACGGGTGTAACATAAATCTCGCTATAGGCCGTTTCCCACAACAGGAAATTACTAAGGCGCAATTCACCAGCCGTCCTTATCAGTAGATCGGGATCGGGCAGGTCCGGGGAGTAGAGGTGATCGTGAATGAGACCCTCTGTAACATCCTCCTCACTCAGGACGCCATCAGCTACCTTCTTGCATATGGCTCGCACAGCGTCCACCACTTCGGCACGACCGCCATAGTTTATCGCGAGGTTGAAAATTAGGCCGGGAAGGTGCTCGGTACGTGTAGTTGCGGACTGCAGTTCTTCGCGTAGGTCTGCCGGGAGTTCGGTAAGTCTTCCGGACACACGCACCCGAATGCCCGTTTGAATGAGTTCTTCAATCTCCGCCTGCATCGCGCCCAGCATGAGCGCCATAAGCCCGCCAACCTCTTCGCCGGACCTGCGCCAGTTCTCGGTGGAGAAGGCGTACACTGTGATACAGGTTAAGCCTAGACGGTTGCTTTCGTAAACTATCTGTTTGAGAGTATGGTAGCCCTGAGTGTGCCCCAGTAACCGGTTTTTGCCGCGCGAGGTTGCCCACCTTCCGTTACCATCCATAATAATGGCGACATGGGCGGGCATTTTCGCAGGATCCAGGTCTCTGCTGGTGATGTAGGCGGTGACATCGCCCGCAGTACCATCCAATCTCAAACCTCCATTAGTTCGGCGTCTTTGGCGCGAGTAGCCTCGTCCACCTGAACGATGTACTTGTCCACAAGTTTCTGTATTTGGTCCATACCGCGGCGCTCATCGTCTTCCGATATCTCAGAAGCCTTGCGACTGGCCTGCAGTTTCTTGTGGGCCTCTTGCCGCACGGTGCGCAGGGAGACTCGCCCGTGCTCCGCCTTTTGGCTAACCTGCTTGGTAAGCTCCTTACGGCGCTGCTCGTTAAGCTGTGGAATGTTCAGGCGGATGGCAGTGCCATCATTGTTAGGGTTAATGCCAAGATCAGATTTAAGGATCGCCTTTTCGAGAGCTGGGAGGAGTGAACGGTCAAATGGCGCTATATGTAGTTGACGGGGCTCCGGTACAGTAACGGTTGCGACCTGGTTTAAAGGAAGAAGCGAACCGTAGGCATCTACTTTAATATGCTCTACCAGGCCAGGATTAGCACGGCCAGTACGAATCTGTGCGAACTCCTGCCGTGTGGCCTCTAGCGCCTTACGTAGTTTCTCTTCGGTTTCTTTTAAAAGCTCGGGGATCATTTGTAAAACTCCTGAGGTTACCTATGGTAACCCCTTTCAACCGCTGATTGCGCTTGATACCAGCGTGCCAATGTGTTCGCCGGCTACGACGCGGCGAATATTACCTGGCTGGGCAATATCAAACACAACGATGGGAATGTCATATTCACGACAGAATGTAAATGCAGTTTGATCCATGACCCTCAGGTTTTGTGAGATGCACGTATCAAATGAAATGTGTGTGTACCGCTTGGCATCTGCAAATTTGCGAGGATCACGGTCGTAGACGCCATCTACATTAGTGGCTTTCAAAACGGCACCGGCGAGTAGTTCATTGGCACGTAGTGCGGCGGCGCTATCAGTCGTGAAGAAGGGATTGCCGGTTCCTCCGGCGAGCACAACAATTCTACCCTTTTCCAGATGGCGGATCGCGCGGCGCCGAATGAACGGCTCCGCAACCTCGCTCATGTTGAGAGCGCTCATAACCCGGGTTGGTACTCCCTGCTTT
>JAJZFK010000133.1 GCA_021805405.1 bacterium | reverse complement strand
AGGCGCTCGATCACATACTGAGTATGGCCAACACCGCACACGCGCTAAAAATGCTGCCAGACGAGCAGGTTGGCGGGTGGATGTGCAGCGATTACATTACGGCCAGCCCGGATACTGAGTTGGGTGTGCTGATGCGCATGGTCGCGCGTCGACCGTCCATCAGCCTCGATTCCGATATTGTCATCAGCGAGGCGGGACAGAAGTACATGGGTGTTCTTCCTGTGCGCACGCTGATGGAATCGCTATCCACTGCGCACCAGTTTGGTTCACGGTACTCCGACTCGCTATCTGGCCTTCCCAACCGGGTGGTGCTTGAGCACACCATAAAGGAGCGGCTTGAGCAGCATCAACCTACGGGCCTGTTACGCGTGGATGTTATGTATCTGGAAGCTTACAACAGAAAGTTTGGCACAGCCCATGGCGATGAACTGATAAAAGGATTGGTGGAAATCCTGCAGGAAGTGGCACCGGTGCGAGAAGGCAACGTATTAACGCACCTTGGCGGTGACGATTTCGTGGTGGTGACGCATCCTGACAATGTTGAGCGCCTTAGTAGCGAGGTACGAACACGGTTTAGCGCGCTTGCACCACGGCTGTTTCCATATGAAACGTCAATGGATGGATATATGGAGATTGAGGAACACGGACGCATTAATCGTGTGCCTTTATGCAGTCTTGCAATAGCGGGTGTAACCGGCAGAGGCTCGCGCCTGACTGGTGTTATGCAGGCGCTTCAGCTTTTGGATACCATTCTGCATTCTGTGCAGGCATCGGGCACTGGCGGCTGCGCTATCGATGTTGTTCAGGCTCGCAAGGCAGCCTGAACGGTGGTTGCAAGCCGTGGAAATAGCTCTATTGCGTTTCTGCTGCAGTCGTGAGCAAGCTCCTCCGGCGATACACCGCGCAGCTTTGCAATGTGGGCTGCTGTGTGGGCAATATAGGCAGGTTCGTTTTGCTTGCTTCTGTAAGGAACCGGTGCCAGGAAGGGTGCATCCGTCTCTAGCACAATCCTGTGCTGCGGGCACTCAACGGCAGCGCGCTGTATGTCGACTGCCGACTTAAACGTTGTAACACCGCCAAAACCCAGGTGCAAACCTAGGGCAACAGATTGCTGTGCCTCGTCTGTATTACCCGCCCAGCAGTGCATTACGCCGCGTGCAGGAGGACATCGCCTTAACTCGGTGAGTAACTGCCCATAGGCGTCGCGGCAGTGGAAGACGACAGGAAGGTTGTGCCTGCCTGCAAGCTCCAACTGGGCGTGTAGCCCTTCAAGCTGTGTTCGCAGCGGAGGGAAGGGGTAGTGTAGATCTAGCCCGGTTTCACCAATGCCTACAACTAGCGGGTTATGTGCGAGTTCATTCAGTATGTGCAGGCACTCGCGGGTGCAGGTATGCGCCATTGTGGGGTGAATTCCTACTACTGCACTGGCGTAAGGGGTAAGTTTTTCCGCAATTGCAACGGCCTCTATGCTGCTAGCGAGATCGTAACTTACTACCACAAGGTGAATTACGCCAGCTGCCTGGGCACGTTGAACTGCTGCGTCCATCTCCTCACGTAGTCCGTCGTGGTTAAGGTGGCAATGCGTATCAATGAGGTGACCCACTAACTTAGCGACTCCGCATAGGCAGCTGCCTTTTCCCATAGGCTAAGTGCCTCTGTTAGCGCCTGCTGTACACCCATATGCTCGTGTGAAAGCGCAACCACGTTATCCGCCGGGCCAGGGTTGGCGAGCTTGTTCTCAATCTCTTGCAGGCGGGTTTCCAGGCTTGCAACCTTTTGTTCAGCGCTTGCAGTACTCGCTTTCGCCTTCTGGCGCTCCTTCGAGAGCTGGTGCGCGGTTAATGCGAGAGCGCCTGCTGCTGGTCCGGGCTGCTGTGCCAGCAGCTCCTTAAGCTTTGGGTTACCCGATTCCTCGTGGACAACGGCCTGAACCGGGGCACCTATGGGCGTTTTACGGCGCCAGTCTCTATACTCCTTGTAGCCCATATCAAGAAGTGTTGCTCGCCCACTATTTACCTCTATGGTGCGATTAGTGACCTGCTCAAGCAGGTACCTATCGTGCGATACCAGTAACAGGGTTCCACCGTAGTTCACCAAAATACGCGTGAGCGCGTCTCGACTCTCCATATCCAGGTGGTTAGTGGGTTCATCCAGCACGAGTAAATTCGGTTTCACGTAGGTAAGCTGCGCCAGAACGAGCTTGTTCTTCTCACCTCCCGATAGCAGACGTGCGGGGCGAAAGACGTCCTCACCAGAAAAGAGAAATGCTCCCAGGTGCGTGCGAGCCTGGGTTGGCTGCATATCGGCAACATTCAGCAGGTTTTCTAACACAGATGCGTCCAGATCGAGGTCAGAGGTATCCTGCGCGAAATAACCCACAGAAACGCTGGCACCCAACCTAATCATGCCATCCGAGGGAGTTTCCCGACCAAGCAGAATCTTGATGAGTGTGGACTTACCAGCGCCGTTAGGCCCAACGATACCTACCCTGTCACCTCGCTGAATGAGACCAGTAAAGTTCTCAAAGAGAGTGCGGGAGCCGTAGGACTTGCCAACCCTATCGAAAACGATAACCTCCTCACCGCTACGCGAACCAGCCTTGAGCCCGGCGTGCATTTTTTTGCCCGGACCCTGCACCCGCTCGGCAGCCGCAGAATCTCGCTGCATGGTAAGCCCATGTTCCTTGATCTTTTCTGCCCACCGCATACGCTGCACAGCCTGCGATTTTTTTGAGGGAGTGTTCTTCCACTTTTCAAAGAATTCTGTTAGGCGGGCGATTTCACGCTGCTCGCGCTCGTACATCTCCGCTTGCCTCAGGAGGTTAGCTTCCTTCTGCCGGGCAAACGCGCTAAAGTTACCAGGATATATCGTTAGTTTGCCGCGCTCTAGGTCGCCAATGGAGGTTGTAACCCGGTCCAGAAAGGTGCGGTCGTGCGATATAAGGATGAGGGCACCGCCAAAATCACGAAGAAATTCTTCCAGCCATTCTATTGCCTCAACATCCAGGTGGTTAGTCGGCTCATCGAGCAGGAGGATATCTGGACCAGAAAGGAGTAGGCGCGCAAGGCCCAGCCGGGTTTTTTCTCCGCCGGACAGGCGGGCACATGGCTTGTTCATGTCTGCCTCGGAGAAGCCTAGCCTCTTTAGCACTGCCGGTATATCACGGAGATTGTCATATCCGCCCATCGCCTCAAACCTGTCGTGAAGCAGTCCGTATTCCTCCATCACTGCCGCCAGTTTCTCTGGATGATCAGCGGCATCGGCCATTTCGTGTTCACATTCACGCAAGCGCAGCTCCATCTGGCGAACATGCGCAAAGGCGGCCTCGGCTTCCTCAAGAACTGTACCAGTGTGCCCAACTACCTCCTCCTGTTTGAGATATCCTGCCTCTATACCCTGTGTGAAGGTAACGGAGCCGCGCTCTGAGTCTAACTGACCCGTAAGGATGCGCATTATCGTTGTTTTGCCTGTTCCATTTCGGCCAACGAGTCCAAGTTTTTGACGCCATTCCAGTCGAAATGAAACACCAGTGAAGAGAGTGTCAGCTCCAAAAGAATGCTGCAGGTTATTAACAATTAGTAAACTCATACCTAAAAGGGCACCACCATTTATAAAAATATGTTCTAATTATACCAGTGCCATCCAAATGACGACGTGGTCCAAACCAGCATGCTGTTTGTTAATTAGCTACGATTACTGCCATTCAATCAGTCAAAAAGCGGATATTAAGCCGCTTAAGTTCCTCATTTCAACGCCGATAATCCTCTTCAGTAAGTTACAGGGTTGAATGCAATGCCTAGATGCAGGCAGAGTGGCAATTGTGAGGCACACGTGCACTATATTTTTTGTACACGTGCTCATAGCTCTGCAGGACATTTGTTCGCAATTTAACACTGAGATAAGTAAGCCCGCCAGGCAAATTCTCAACACCGCCGGGTTGGCATAATGGGCACCTGCCTGCTCCAGAAGGGAGGCACGCTAGTCAAAGGGATGCACAACGATGGGTTGGCTACTTAACCTGAAAACAGGTATCAAACTGAGCATTGCATTCGGTTTATGCACATTCATTACGATTTTTGTTGGCTGGATATCGTGGACGACCCTGGCGCAGCTTGTAAGCGAGCGACAGATACAAGCTAAGGACACTAGCGCGGTAACTTACCTTAACAAACTACACTCCGACATTTTGCGCTATCAATTATTTAGCACCGAGCTAAAACTTCATGACAACGCTGCGACGCTCGCACAGACGCATGCAGCTATCGCCAGTACTGTAGCTAACTTTAACTCAGACCTTAGCGGGTTGAGTGCGCTAAAGGGCGCGCAATTGGGTGTGGCAGCTGCGGCTACGGAGATATCAACTAGCTGGAACCAGTTAGCAGCCGAAACACCTGGAAGTAGCAACGCTAGCTTGTTGGTGACGACTGTGCGAAATGCCGTCGAGAATCACGTATCGAAGTTCAACGCTCAATATAAAAAACTCTCTACAAAAATAACAGCAATGAACGAGTCAGCATCTAACGAGATAAAGGTGATCGTATTTGTCTCGGTGCTAGTTTCTCTTGCTGTCGCCACGTTGTTGACCTTCTACCTTACTAAGACCATGGCACTGGTTAGTTCCCGTATGGTTAAGCTAAGCTCCATTTGCGTTACCAACCTTAATCGAGCAGTGGATGGTATGGCACAGGGCGATTTTACCGTTATAATCGAGACGGGCACTACCCCTACCAATCGCAAAGGCACAGACGAACTGGGCCAGATGTGTGAAACTTTTGACGTCATGCTCTCAACTATTGTAGCAACTATTGAGGGCGTGCGCTCCGCACAAACTTCCCTCTCTGCTGTGTTGCAAGAGATAGCCGCTGAGTCGCAGAATGTTGCATCAACAAGTGTACAGCTTACATCCTCTGCTAATCAAACTGCTCAGGCGGCGCAGGACATCGCGCATACCATAGTAGACGTAGCGAGCTCTGCCGACCAGACAGCGTCTACCAGTCAACAGATCGCTAAAGGTACCGAGCAGCAGGCGAGTGCGGCTAGCGCGGCGAGCGAGGCGATGTTGAAACTGCAGGATGCGGCCAATCGCGTTGAACAGGGTGGAGTGCGCGAGCAGCAGTCTATGCGTGAGGCGAGCGCTGACATGTCGCAAGCGGCGGTATCTGTTAAGAGTGTGCTTCAGGCAGCTAAGCGCGTTACCGGCATGGCTGCAGATGCCAGTGCAGCGGCCAAGATTGGTGGAAATGCCGTGGAAGAGACCGTACTGGGCATGGGCCAGATAGAGCAGCAGGTTAGTGGTGCTGCCCAGTGTGTAGATGCATTAGGCAAGCGAAGCGATGAGATAGGTGCCATTGTTGAGACAATCGATCAGATTGCTGAACAGACAAACCTGCTCGCGTTGAATGCTGCCATTGAGGCAGCGCGAGCTGGAGACCATGGAAGAGGCTTTGCAGTTGTGGCCGACGAGGTGCGTAAGCTTGCAGAGAGGTCTGCGCTGGCAACCCGCGAGATTGCCCAGCTCATCAATACTGTGCGCTCTGGCGTGCTGGATGCGGTTAAGGCAATGGATCTAAGCATGCAGGAGGTAAAGAAGGGAGCTAGTAAGGGTGGCGAAGCCGGAGAGTCACTTAAGGCAATTCGCTCAGGTGCTGATGGAGTCGCCAAGGAAATAGCGAGCGTGGAATCGATAGCCGCAGAAATGGCCAACGTGGTGGAAGCTGTGCAGCAAAAGGTAAATATGGTGATGGGGATGGTGGAAGAGAACGCACCTAACTTTGAGCAGATGGTTCAGGGTTCAAACACTGTCTTAAGTGCAATGTCTAGTGTGGCGGCAGTCTCGGAGGAGGCAGCGGCTGGAACGGAAGAGCTTAGTGCTTCTGCAGAGGAGGTTGCGGCAAGCGCACAGCATGTGTCGTCTATTGTAGAGCAGCAGACTGCCAGCCTGCAGGAAGTTAGTGCCGTTGCAAGCCAGCTGAGCGGAATGGCGGATCGGCTGCAGGAGATGTTAGGTCGGTTTAAGACCAAAGGTGGCGAGACCACTGCCAGTGGGGCAGCCAATACCTCCTTGCATTTGAGCAATAGCCAGCCTCAGCCGATGCGAAAAGCAGCATAGTTGGCTACAGCTAAATAGCTTGAAAATACCTGCCAGGTCTAGTTGTTGGGCCCGGCAGGTATTACTGGCAGTACAATACTGCTGCAGTGCCCAGCATCGCAATAGATTTGCTGATGCGCGATCGCCATCCTTCGCGTAGTCGCTGGGTTAGCCATCGTGTTCATATTCCTGGCAAAATCGGGAAACAGGCTGCTAGTCACTATCACTACAATTCTATGACCAGGCAGGAATGCATTACCCGTTGCCCACAGATTGATGAAATACTTAACCGGCTTTCCGGGCGTTAACGCCGACGGGTTTGTAAATCCGTTGCGGTACCGAGCTCTTACAATTCCGCGGGCGAGGTAGAACGGAGGGCCCTTGGGTGGCAAGTCCTCCAGAACAGCAATCCAGTCGGTATCACGGGCAGATGAGGACGCCCACAACCTTAAAGTTAGTGGACCCGCAACCACCAACTTGCGAGCCAGCGGCTTCGACTCAAATCGCAATAAGTCGTCGTTGCCAGCAATTTTGACAGGATTACTCCCTCGCGACAAAATACCTTCGTCTGTAACAGGATGAGCAGGGTCGTATGTGTAGCGCGCGGTTCTTGCGGAATTCGAAGGCTGCAATGTGCTAATCCGCGTCGTGGCAATACCGTTTTTAAAAGCAGTGTGGAAATTCCAGTGTTGAAGCTGTGCACGATGTGGCGGCCAGCTACTAAAATCCATCCATTTGTTGATACCCATGATAAATGCCTGCACTTTTGGCATGTTCTGGGCTCCGTTGTTGTCGCCCTTCAGCCAGTGATCCAGCCAATTGAGGTAGATTTGCTGAAGCGGTAGTACAGACGCTTGCCCGAAGTCCCTTCCCTGAAACTTAGTGGAGGAACCTACCGCGTGCGTCCACGGGCCAAATATTACGTGCTGGTTTAAGTGTCCGGCAGCAACCATGTCGTGAAAGTTTATATCGGTGCCAATTCCGTCGCCATCGAACCAGCCAGAAACCATGAGTGCCGGCAAGGAGCCCATCTGCGGCATGGCAGCGTTGAAGTCGGCTGCCTGCCATACGGGTGAAGAGGGTGGGTGAGTGAGCCACCACTGCATTATGGGAGACGTACGACCAAGAACTGCTTTTGGCACAGAGTTTAGCGGCAGGACATAAAATGGCTTGATAGTGGTAAAGGTCTTGATGCTTCCGTTGGTGCGGCCGTCCGCAATAGCAGACCACCATACATCGTTTTCGAGGGCTAGCTCTCCTTGTTCATACGGGATATTCATAAGCGGGTTGGGCGGGGACACCACAGGTATGATGCACTTTAGTGCGCCAACGTGGTGCTGAGCCGCCGACCACTGCACGTAGCCCCCATAGGATGCACCAAACATACCAACCTTGCCATTGGACCATGGCTGATCCGCGCACCACTTGACGGTGTCTTCGCCGTCATTCGCTTCATTCATGAACGGCAGCCATTTGCCGCGCGAGCCGTAGCGCCCGCGCACATCCTGTATAACCACGGCATATCCGTGGGCGGCAAACTGACCGCCATCAAGGGACATTGTTCTTCCGTACGGTGTGCGCTCCAGGATTACTGGGTAGCGACCTGGTGCCTGTGGCAAGGTGACAGTAGCTGCCAGCTTGACACCGTCGCGCATGGGGATTTGCACGTGGGAAAGTACCCGGAGGCTGGTTGGGCTAGCAAGCGCGTGTACGTTTACCTTTAGAACAGCTGCGGCGAGTGCCTCCTCACCTTTGAGCACTGCCACATATTGTTGCGATGGAACGTTCCAAATAAGCACCTTGTTCGCGCTATTGCAGTACAGATCGAGGTCCACATTACCAAGTGCGCCAGCCATGGTGAGCACGAAGTGGTGAAGTTTAATCTCCTGCTGGTTAACACGGAAAACCATATCGGCTGACCGTTTAAGCGTGCCCTTCACGGGTGTGATAGAATCCAGGATTAGGGCGTTCACTGGTACCGTGCCGTTAACCTTGAGGTTGGCCTGTTGCACCAGTTGCGTGGCCAGCGATGGCATAAAGTTCCCAAACAGACTAGTGTTGGCGCTCCAGGGAATGACCTTTGCTGTATTGACAGCCCCGTGCATTACAACCTTGGCTGTTTTGCCATTCACTACAAGCAATGCCGAGCCGCCAGGAGTTGCCGTTACCGAAACCGACGTAACCTTCCCGTTAACGATAACCGCTTTAACGAGCTCGCTTAGTTTTAAGTTACCAATAGAAACATTTGCATTCAGGGTATACGAGTTTCCATCTGGTGATGAAAAGGTTTGAGTACCCGCGTGAATCAATTGTATGGAGAGTTCGAATGTGCCGTTATTCTCATTATGCTGTGCTGCGTGGGGGGGCGGGGTTGCCGCAACGCCGCGTGAAACGGCTGCGAGCAAAACTACCGCAGCGGCTAAAGAAGATTGTGCCGACATAAAGTTCCTTTGTTTAGAGGCGTTTCAAGAACGCAAAACTGCGCACAAGCACGTAAGTTACCGATGTTAGTACTACAGCTGTGCACGACAGCGCATAAATTCCTACGGATTCCGGCAGGAAATAGCATACAGGGAGAAGCAGTAATGAACCAATACACTGCACGGCTCCAGCCACGATAAGTAGCTTACCGCAGTACTCATTGGCAGCGTACCATGTGCGGTCGTCGCGCAACGTTTTGCGCGTTCTAAAGCCGTAGAGGTTGTTACGTTTTACACGGCGCTGCACCATGGGGACAGACAGCACAATCACCAAAAGACCCGTTAACTCAAATATGACGAACTGCGATAGCAATAACATTTTATCACCGCTCCTGTTTCAGTACCATTACCATAAAATAGTAAACCTGGTTTCAATTTCTTAAACGAGCCAACTAAGAAGCGCCGTTGGTACCGTGGTAAATTACAACATGCCGCCCAACACTCCTGTGCGGAGATTGAACGGCATGCCATACCAATATTCTCGCCATCAATTCGCAGGGCGCAGCTTATTAGATGTCGATACCTGGTACCGGGAACCGGCTGTCTGTACACAGTTCGGTAACTTCCGCACGAATCGTTGCAATCGATTTTTCGTCGAAAAGAAAGTCTTTCCCATTTTTGGTGCCCGCAGCCGCAACGCGATCCATCCAGTCTGCAATCATCTCCATTTCCGGCTCTCTAAAGCCGCGCGAAGTGACTGCGGGTGTGCCAATTCTAAGCCCCGACGGTGAGAACGGCTTGCGGGGGTCGTTTGGAATGGAATTGAAGTTAGCCTCCAGGCCTGCCTCGTACAGCGCTCGTGCGTATGGCTTGCCGGGGATCTTGCGTGATGACATTACGTCTACGAGAATGAGGTGGTTGTCGGTGCCGCCGGTTACGAGCTTCCAGCCACGGTTGTTAAGTGCCTGTGCCAGAGCTTTGGCGTTGGCAACAACCTGGTGCGCATAATCGCGAAACTCGCGCCGTGCAGCCTCTGCAAAGCAGACAGCAAGTGCCGCAATCGTGTTGTTATGCGGCCCACCCTGAAGAGTGGGGAAGACTGCCTTGTCGATGCGCGCCGGCAGTCGATCCTCGGGATTGTCTTTCATTGCACGATCCTTGCAGAGGATAAACCCGCCGCGCGGCCCGCGAATTGCTTTGTGTGTAGTGGACGTAACGACGTCGGCAAAGGGGACAGGATCCGGGTGAACTCCCCCAATGATGAGACCGTTGATATGGGCGATGTCTGCAACGAGGTAAGCGTCTACCTCATCTGCAATAGCCTTGAACCGCGCGAAGTCCCAGGTTCGGGGATAGGCGGTGCCACCGGCAAATATTACATTGGGACGAAACTTACGGGCAATCTCCGCAATCTCGTCATAGTTCAACATACCTGTTTCAGGATCCATGCCGGTCACACCTTGTGCCTCATTGTATCCGTAGTAGGCGTGGTCGAAGAGCATACCGCTGAAGTTCACGTTCCAGCCGTGGGTTAGGTGGCCACCGCTGGGAAGGTGCATTCCCAACACCTTGTCACCAGGCTTCATGAGGGCATAATAGGCCGCCATGTTAGCCGGAGAACCGCTGTGAGGCTGCACATTGGCGTGATCAGCACCAAAAAGTGAGCAGGCGCGCGATCGGCACAACTCTTCCACTGCGTCTACCAGCTCGTTGCCCTCGTAATAACGTTTGCCAGGATAGCCTTCGCTGTATTTGTTGCAAAACGGTGTGGCCATCGCCTGCATTACCGCTGCCGATGTGTAGTTTTCTGAGGGAATAAGGCGCACAATTCTAGATTGTCGGTGCACCTCGGCTACCGTGAGCTTATAGATCTCTGGATCTACAGCGTGCAGCATTTCAAAATTGGACGCAGTAGAAACAAATGGAACTTCGCCGCCAGTTAAAGCAGCGTCAACAACCGTCATATAGGTATCTCCCGGTAAGGGTGCCAGCGGCACCTTGTTGCTCATTTACTGCCAAATTGTACCGTCTTACCCTGGCATTGTCAACGCGCAAACCAGGGCAACACTACTCGTACCAGCAAGCAGAGGGGCACTTTCTTCAGCTGGTGGGCCATTAACCTAATGGTAATGATGCAGTTACCGGTGTGGTATGGTGCAGGGACGCATCATGCACTACCAGAGCGTTAAGACACGGTACTATATCTTCATTTGCGACTAATTTGTGAGGAGCGAGCGTGGAACTACGCCATTTGCGGTACTTCGTTACGGTAGTTGAAGAGCGTCACTTTGGCCGCGCTGCTGCCCGTCTGTTCATGTCCCAGCCTCCACTCAGCCAGCAGATTCAGCAACTGGAGCGTGAAATAGGGGCCCAATTGCTAGACCGCACCACGAGGAAAGTGGCGCTAACATCCGCGGGGGAAGCCTTCTACCTGGATGCGGTGGCCATACTTCAGCGAGTTGACGAATCCGCTGAGCGCGCCCGTCGGCTGGGCCGAGGAGAGATGGGCTTGTTCCCGGGGGGATTCGTCGTGTCGGCACCGTACCATATGCTGCCTAGAGTATTTCGTGAGTTCAGGGAGATGCTGCCGCAGGTTGAACTGGGGTTGCTTGAACTGCAAGGGCATGAGCAGGGCGATGCGCTGGCGAGCGGCAGGATTGATGTGGGGCTAGCCAGGCTACCTACGGTGAATGATGCCATCATTGTGGAGACAGTAAGCGAGGAGACCTTAGTTGCGGCCCTGCCTGCCACTCACCCGCTTGCATTCTACGACGAGGTCGCCATTACTGACCTTCGTGGTGAGCCGTTTATAATGTTTCCGGAGTCGGACCGTTCACGGTATGCCCAGCTCATATACACCCTTTGTGCCGATAACGGGTTTGAGCCACACGTGGTTCAAAAGACCGGCGAGGTGCAGACGGCAGTAAGCCTTGTGGCGGCTGGCATAGGTGTTACGCTCGTTCCCGAATCCGTGCAGACGGTGCTTCGCGCGGGTATCGTGTATCGTCCGCTAAAGGAGCCCCGCCCGGCTGTTGCATTGAGCGTGGCTTACCGTGCGGACGAGAAATCGCCGGTGTTGCCACACTTTTTGCAGGTAGTGAGAAGGGTAGCTACCGCACACTGATTGCGGAATTATGGCTGCTGCGGCTGGCTGTCTTCTGGTTGGAGGTGGTGCTTCAGCCAAACAATAAACAGGGCGATGAATACCAGTACGATAACCGCATCGGCCCCGTGAAAATAGGACTTGAGCTCGCTGATGTGTCCCTTAACAAGTACACCCAACCAGGCCAGGGCAAGGCACCAGGGGAGTGAACCGAGGAACGAGAGCAGCGCAAACCGGGTGAACTTCATGCGGGCAATGCCGGCGGGGAGCGAAATAAAGGTTCGCACAACCGGCAACAGGCGAGCCACGAAAACGGTGATTTCACCCCGTGCAGAAAACCAGCGCTCTGCCTGTTCCACATCTTTTCGGCGAAGAAGAATGTATTTACCCCAGCGAAAGATGAACTCCCTGCCTCCATAAGCGCCTACCCCATAGGAGATAACCGACCCCACCAGGCAGCCAAATGCGCCCGCAAGCGCTACCAGATAGAGGTTAAGAGGCTGGTGTCCTGCCTGTGAGGAGGCAGTTACTAGCGTAAGAGCGCCAGCGAACGGCATAATGACCTCACTTGGCAGCGGCACACAGGCACTCTCGATTGCCATGAGGACGATGATACCAAGATATCCGCCAGAACTGATAAACGCTTCTATCCAACTGCTCAGCGCGCTCAACAGGTGGGACAAATGTTAACTCCTTGTGCAGGGGGTGTTAGCTGGTTGTAAGCCGGTCATGCACTCCCATGTGGATTAGCTGCAAACGGAAACCGATTCGTTGTCGTGCAGGCTGGTGGACTCACTCACCGGTTGGCTAACGATCGCCGACTGAGTTACAGCCTGACTGGTGGAGACCTTCGCGGCTAGTGCAGTTCGGTAGATCTCTACCACGCGTTGTGCCATGGTAGCCGGTGTAAAGACCCTTGCATTAAGTCTGGCAGTCCTCCGCATACGGGCAAGCGTGCTCGGCGAATTGAGCAGCCGAATTACTGTCGCCGCAAACTCCTCTACATCGCCAGGCGTAACGCAGTACCCATCCTCACCGTGCGAAACCGTCTCTGGTGCGCCGCCAGAATTCATCACTACTGCGGGTGTGCCGCAGGCGCGCGCTTCACCAATCACCAGGCCCTGAGTTTCGGAGGGCGATGGGAAGCAGAAGAGATCCGCCGCGGCCAGAATACCAGCGAGTTTGTCATGCGGCACGTGCCCGTGCATACGAATAGAGCCGCCAAAGGGTGAGCACTCTTCCTGAAGCTCGGCCTCTTGGGGGCCGGTTCCTACAATGATCAGGACTACTCCTGGAACAGACATCTGAATGGTGTGGAACGCATGCAGCAGCCAGTCTAGACGCTTTTCGCGGGCGAGACGACCGGCATATACCAGGAGTGGCGTGCCTGGTGCGATACCCATGGACGAACGAACTGCCATGCGTGAGTCGTGGTTTACAAGGTGGTCTGGTGCCATCGGTATGCCGGTTGGTATGATGTGGACACAGCCGGAGACGCCGAGTTTCTGAAGTTCGTCTGCAGCGGTTTGCGAGGGGCAGATGATTGTGTCGCAGCGATTGTAGTACCAGGGAAGGTAGCGCTCTATGATGTGTTGTGTAACGTTATCTGGTAGCAGTGGCATGTAGTGACTGTAGCGAGTATAGAGCGTATGAAAGGTGGTGATGAGAGGTAAACGCGAGTGTATGGCAGCCTGAGAACCTGCGAGGCCAAGCACGAATGGCGTATGCGTGTGCACCACATCGAGGTGAAGGTCACGAAAATAGGAGGCCATTGCAATACCCGGGATGATGGGATATGCCAAAGGGTAGTCACGATTGAACATGGAAACAAAGGATGGAAAGCGAAGCACGTTTGTATCTACAACGTCATGATCGTGGTGCGCGGGTGCAAAGGTGAGTACGTTGTGATTGCAGCGTCTTAACTCGGCGGTGAGCGTGAGGAGTGACGTAGTAACCCCGTTCTGTACCGGGTAGAAGCTCTCACTAAACATGCCGACCCTAATGCGTGCGACGGCAGCTTCTGCCGAGACCACATCGGGCTCGTAAGCGTCACTCACGTTGCTAAACTCCTGGCTCACTAAATTCGAGATCCGCTGCGAAGCCTAGCTGCATCTGCTTCTCCCGAAGGTACCGCATTACTTCGGACAGCAACACACGCTTACTGGCGGGCGCGGGCGCCGTAGTTATTGACGATTCGCGCGGGTTTGCCAACGGCCGACGTGTTTTGCTGATTTTTATTTGACCCTGTGAGCCAAGTCGCTGTAACTGTACTTCCGATACTTCAAGCAGGGTGGCTGCATCTTCCAGCGTGATTAACGGGTCTAGCAGCCGCTGGGCGGTGCGAATTCGGCGGGCTTGCGTGTGCTGTGGTACGGGAGGATCGCAGGTAGCGACCAGCGAGGTGATCTCCTGCAGTACGAACCAGTGACCCGGTGGCTGGCAGTGTGATTCTGGCATTTTGGGCGCAGGCTGTATTTTGCGTGGTGTGGGCTTGAAACGGCTACGCGCGCGTTTAACATTTGGGTTAACCAATTCATTGGATGGTACCGTTGGCACAACGGGATCGCTAGATTTTCGTGCAACAAACGCACCAAATTCCGGTATGTCTACATCCATCTCGATGTCGTCCGTAAACCTCATCGGTTTTATGGACCGCGTGCTGATGCCAGCGTTCGGTAGCGAGTCTGAAGGGCTGGTGTCGCTGGTTATAATAGGGTACAGAGAAAGTGACTGTCTTCGGTTGGTTCTCTTTCCGGATTCAGCATCCATTAGTGTGCCTGCATCACCCGTTTCCGCTATAGGAAGCGTCGCTTCGGTAACGATAGCTTGTGAGAGTGTTACGGGTGCAGCAGGTGGCTCGTAACCAGTGATCTCCGTGAGAACCGGCTCCTCAACTACCGTAGCATCTGTTTGTTCAACCTGCTGTTGAGGCTCTACAAATTGTTCCGCCAGATATTTCTGCCACTCATCAAGTCGCACAAGCTGCCTCCTGGCCCAGGTTAGTACATTTCACACAATGAGCATTGCGTCGCCAAACGAGAAAAATCGGTATTGCTCCTTCACAGCCTCACTATAAGCCTGCATGGTGAGATCATAGCCTGCAAACGCAGAAACAAGCATGAGCAGGCTGGAGCGCGGAAGGTGAAAATTTGTGATGAGGGCATCCACAGCTCTAAAATTGTGGCCGGGCTTAATGAATAGTCGCGTCTCGCCACAGAACGGTGCCACTCGATTTTCCTTGGTGGCCGCAATTGCTGCAGACTCTAGTGTTCTCACGCTGGTGGTTCCTACCGCGACTATGCGTCCCGTGCGATTAGAATTGATTAGCTGGGTATTTTGCTCGTCTATCCTCGCCCATTCGCCGTGCATCTCATGGTGATCGGTATCTTCGGTTTTAATGGGTCTAAATGTATCGATGCCCACGTGCAGTGTACAGGTAGCCTTGCAGATACCGGCGGCCCAAAGCGACTGTAGTAATTCGGTACTAAAATGAAGACCGGCAGTTGGGGCAGCCGCAGAGCCGGGATGAAGGGCGTACACAGTTTGGTACCGCTCTTCCTCGTTTGGCGGCAGTGTGGCGTGGATATAGGGAGGCAGCGGCGCGGAACCCCAGCTGCCAACGGCATCTGCCTCTTCACCAGTGGAGAAAGTAAGCATACGCTCACCTGAAGGGGATATGCTGGAAACCATTGCGTCAATGGTGATTCCGTGGGGACCACACATGGCGATCGATTTGCCGATGCCATAACGCCTCGCCGGGCGCAACATCGCCAGCCAGTTTCTATCATCTACACGGCGGGTAATTAGCACCTCGGCGGACGCGGCTCCTTCGCGATGCGCGACCAGGCGGCGGGCGGAGACACGGGTATCGTTGAACACCAGTATGTCGTGCGGGGCGAGGTAGTGCGGCAGTTCATTAAACCGGGCGTGGGCAACTGTTGCGGCTTTCCTGTCAATCACCATTAGCCTTGATTCACCACGCGGCACGGGTACCTGCGCAATTAGGTGGCTGGGAAGGTCGTAGTTGAATTGTTCGGTAAGCATGCACGGCTCCTGCGGGCCCTCGTGTAGCCTATTTTAGCCGTCACAGGGCACATGTGTCAAGCGGGCGAAGCAATTGAGTTATGGCGGGTAACCGTGTGAGGGTTAAACTTGATTCAACACAGTTGCTAATGTGGTGGTTGTGGAATCAACTGTATAACGGGTAGCTGTGGTAGTGGTAACACGGTAAACACCGATAACGTAGCAGGGTCTGGGTAGGATAGTGGGACTTCCACCTTCTCTACGAACACGGGGCGGCCAGTTTGTGCCAGTGCGAGCAGCCTGTTAGGCTGCCCCATCGCGGTCCATGGCACAACATCGACGCCTCCGGCAGCGAGCATGGCGGAGGTTCGCACATGGCCGATGTGTGGCAGTACGGATGGGTGCGGACGGCCTGGTGGAAAGAGCAACAGGTTAGCGTACCCCACATCTCGCGATACAGGTACGACTACGCGGTGGCTGTCACGCTGCAGGTACCACGCGAGGTAAACAGGATTTGCGCCGCTTACGATCACGGCATTATCTGGTGTATTGTGTCGCAAATATGAGACTATGATGCGGTTAATGGGAGTGGTTTGGAAATCTTTGTGGAATGAAGGCAGAAGCGGTTGTAGTGCGCCGAGAAATGCCGCTAGCACCCAGGTATTACTCTGCAAAGTTTGCGGTATGAGGGATGCAACTCCAACACCACCAGCTATCTGCAGCAGTGCGAGCGGAAGTACAAAGAACCTTGATCCTGTATATGCGTATAGCATGTGTGCCGCAGCTGCTGGGCCGCAAGCCAACATGAGAAACGAGACGTAGGCAGTGTATTGAGGGTTCTTTTTTGTGCGTAGAACGGTAAGACCAAATACGCCTGCAATGACGGCGGTATACACTCTCGTGCGGTTTAGCGCGTGCAGGTTTAGCGCTATGTTGTGTACGGACCAGATGATGCCAGGAAAGTCGTAGGGAAATGCGCACCAGTAGTGATAGCCAGTACGTAGCGGGCTGCCAAAGGTAAGTGCGTTGTAGGCAAAGATGGTCCCGATGCCTGCCAGTACTGGAAGCATGAGTAACGTACCATCAACTAACCCAGCTCTTCGGGTTTCGCTGCGCCTCAATTGCTGCACCACAAGAACGATAAAGGGTAGAACAATTCCTACCATGTCATAGCGCATAGTAAACGCAACGCCCGTTAATAAACCAGCAAGGAAGTAGTCGGCATGGTATCGTGCTGGGGGTCTGTGGGTCTGTGGGTCTGGGAACACGTGAGCACGTAATCTGAGGTAGGTAACGCACGCAAGGAGGCCCAGAACCGCGGTGGTGCCGTCGGAGAGGATTCGGGTGGTTCCAAGGCGATAGTCCTTAACAAGGAGTAGCGCGAGTACGCTAAACGCACCACACCAACCGTTTCCAAAGCACTTGCCTATGTACCACGCAGCCATCACGCCGATGAGCCCTGCAATAAGAACGCCATAAATACCGTTACCCAGGTCGGATGGCAGAAAATGGTAGACGGGTGCCAAAATGAGCGCGGGAAAACCTGGAGGATACCGGTCGGGATAGGTTTTACCGAGCAGTACGATATTAAAATGGCCCTGCGTGGCCAAGCGCCAGGCTCCTACCGCGTACTCTCCAGAGTCGGGTTCCTTGCCAAGGTTACCAGCATCGAATGGCGAGCGGAAGAGGAACGTGAGAGACAGCGTCGCCAGGAATAAGATCACCAGCAGTTGCGGCAGGTTAGAAGATTGTGTTGGCGCGGGCTTTAAGTTTGTTTCAGCAGGTTCCATGGCGATATTATACATTCACGGCGCAAGATGCAAGTCTAAAACCCGCCAGATAAGTGAGAAACATTTTGCAAACAGTGGCCCCAACCAATTGCCGATGAGCGTATGGTTTGGAGTGCGTGCAGACCAGCATTAGTGCGGCCACCATCGTACCACATTCGGCCTGGTGTAACCGTTTCTATGGGACTATAAAGAATTCACGAAAATATTTTAGTGTAATAGCTTGACAGTATTTGTGCGACTTGATATAATTGCCGCTATGGCGTTAGATTGTGCGCGCTTATAGCTGTTCTGCTACCTAGTTGTACTTTGGGAGATATGCGTGATGAAATTATTGAGGACGTCTTGCAGGCTTACGATAGCCCGAATTAATGTGGTTAAAGCGGAGAAGAAACAAGTAGACGTTTGTGCCCCCCCCCCCGAAAAATTTCGCGACGGACGCGTGTTGTGGCATTGGCCAGCGCATTCGCCTTCTTTTGGAATTTCTCGCTTTTTCCTGCTGCATATGCATTAGGGCACCCCAGGGTTACACCGCAGGCAATCAATAACCCTTCCAAGGTAAAGCCGTTGGTTTCGCGCTACCATCCCTCCTGGCACACCATTGATTACCATGCCGTGCGGCATGCCAGGTTTGTCGCTTGCGCGCACCGGCAATCGACTGCTTTTGATAACTGGCCCGGGCAACTTATAGATCCTATTGGGCAGTTCGTTCACTCGTTGGCAAAGGGCCAATCGTTGCGTTGGCGGTGGCAGCTGCACCATCTTCATCTCATTAAATCGCGGCAAGCACGGTTGCATCTGTTGCTGGGGGAGGATTTAGTTGGTATACAGCAGCCCGAGTTGGCGCGTTGGCAATTCCGTTATGTTGAGAAATTAATGCCCAGGAACTCCCCGTTTTACGGAAGGGCAGCCTACGACCTTGCCATAGCAAAATATCGCAGCGGTCAATATCCAGCTGCGGCTAACGCTTTCAGTCGCCTCGCGAATAATCGAGGGCGGCTGGTGGGCTACGATCTACTCAATGCCCAGCTCATGTTTAAGCACGTGTCTGCATGTGCCGGTTATCATGCCGCCCATGCCAAACTAGGTATACCAGAACCGATTGCACTGGATCCGCTATGCGGCGCTGCTGCAATTGCCGTTTGCCTTCGATCTATGAACCTGTTTTACGGGAAAAACTACGTTGCCAAACTTGTACCGCATACCGGTGAGGGTAGCTCCCTGGCTGGTATAATTGCGGGCGCAAAAAAGCTTGGCCTGCAGGCGACGGCGTTTCAGCTTTCATCCCCAGAACGGCTGCGCGAGCTGCCGCTTCCCTGCGTAGCCTTTGTGGAACATGACCATTTCATTGCCGTTACGGATGCCACTGTGAAGGGGGTGACATACGTATGCAGCGACTGCGGACCGTGGCCAGGCGGCCCCGTGAGCCTCACATGGAAACAGTGGGATGCCATCGACCCAAGTGCAATTATCGCTATAGTGCGACCTCACACAGTGGCTGCCGCGCAGGTGAAGCT
>JAJZFK010000123.1 GCA_021805405.1 bacterium | reverse complement strand
GGAAAATATTCTTACCAAAATTTTCCAAGAAAGGTATTTATACGGTCTTAGAGCATTCTGCGTTTGTTAGAAGCACGACGTTCTTGTTAAGAAATCTTAGCAAACCGTTCCTGTCATAGAAGCTCCCATGGTTAGTCACTTATTCTTGTGGCACTTTCTCAAATACTCCTTCTAGTATATCCAGCTTTGTATAGCTTTGTAAAGCTGCTTTTTGAAGAGAAAGTTGCGGTGGTACCTGGGGATGTATTTGGGCCCGGCGGTGACGGTCACATCCGCTGCTCCTACGCTGCATCAGTAGCCTCATTGAATGAGGCGTTAAAGCGCATGGAGCTGTTCCTCAGCAGGTACCGCCCTCTTGGACATAGCAGCCTGTGAGGACTTTGTTAGCATGTGCAATAACCACTGCCATGTGCGTCACTATCCTTAGCACGTGCCGAGCCGATCAGGATTTGCTGTCACCGCTAGCCACAACTCCCTATCCCAACCAGCTTAAGCTAACCGCAGTTGGCGCACCGTGGCACCATGGCGATAGCTACACGTGGTTGGATTATACAGCGCCCCAAGGTGTGGAGTTTCAACTGGAGCGGACGAAGCTCTCTCCAGACAGGCCTGCAAGGTATGGCTTAAACGTTACGTACCCGGTGCTTATCGATATCGGTTCAATCCCTGCTGTAACCGTAGGAATGCGTGACGTGTTAGGTACGGGAATTGATCACATGGCGCTCTATGCCGCTGTTGGTAAGGCTGCTCCCCTAAGTGAGGCACAGTCTAAATGGATACGGAGCTTGACATTAACAGCCGGTGTGGGAACTGGAAATATTGAAGGGCTGTTTATAAGTGTGAGACTGCGCTTAACATCGGGACTGCAATTGTTTGGTGAGGAATATCGGTACCGACCCGATATAGGGTTTGAGTTCCCGATTGAACGGCAGGTTTCCGCTAAAGTTGCGTCCTTAAACGGACGGCTATTTTTTGGTGCCGAGATACGTATACTAAACAACTAGCTGATGCGAAATCAGCATTTCAGGCAAGGTAACTATGGCAGACTCGACGCAAGATAATCGCAAAGTTGTTCTTATTAAAAGCCTACGAACCAAGAATAGGTTTTATGCTCTGGTACATCCAGATCGTAATATAAGAAACGCAGATACAGTTCCGGAAACGCCTCCAGATTTAATATTGGGGATTGCCTATCCGTGTCTGGAAGATGGGCTTAACGATTTTGCCGTTATCCGAACCACGTTCGAAACTTTAGATCTTTTTTCCGACGACGATCCCCTCCGTGAGGAGATGATGGAGATCGTCAATGATGCGCGCGATAACCTTGTTCGCAGGTTAACTGAGCTTCGCGACCTCATTCGCGAGAATCATGCCTTCTTCCTTGGCACCGATTACAACGAATTCAAGGCATACACGATGGGTATGATTAATAGGGGACACCAGCGCCGGACCCTTGATAGTATGATGAAGCTCGATGTATTCAGCAGTGTAGCAGAGGCAGAAGGCTTCTCGGATTCTAACGATCTGCCCTACCGGTACGAATTTAATCCTGGTACGCTTGTTGCCAACATCGCCGCTTTGCAACCCCGTGAATTTATCGTCTCGCTTTTTGATGATGTTCTCTCAAGCGTTTTGGACGACACGAACTACGGGCGAAAGTACCTTTTCGATCGCAACGTGTTCCAAAAGTTTATTGCAGTCATGTTTGTAAACTACGCCACAACCGATCCTATTTTTTACGGTATTAACCGCCACGACTACGCAGTGTCTGGTGATAAAGAGATGGATGATACTCCTCTTTATATCGCCATCCGTCGTGAGATTAACCAGATTGAGCAGCATCTCATTGCAGAATCTGGTTTTGAGGGTGATGGTAAGGCTTCTGGTTTGGGAGAAGCCGAACGAAAAGAACATGCAGACCTCATTTACAATGATGTCGAACTGCCTAGCCAACTGGTTAACGAGGAAATTTTGCTTGGCCCTATCACGTCGCTCTGCCTGACCGCCAAGCAGCTTAAGCGCAACCAGGATCCCGACACGCAGCGTCGTGCCCAGGTGATTCTGGATGATGCCTCCAAGCTGGTCGTCGCCCTTAAGCGCATCGGTGTGCTTTCTGCCTTAACCCAAAATCCAGCGGAAGATTGATCGTCAAACTACATCTTCCGGGTGGTCGACGCTCACCCCTCGTCTGTTGAGGAATTAAGAATCCGCAGAGATTGTCAACAGTTTAGATACCGCCGCAGCCCATCCTGTTACCGTGATCCAGCCGTTTGTTAGGAATAGCGGTAGGGGGTGGCTGCGGCCGTTTGTGCATTTGTACTATAATTCGCGCTATGGTGACAAACGTAGCAGCGGTATTTTCCGTAATAAATTTGGTGCGTGTACCTACGACACCTGAAAGGCTATAAATGCGCAATGCGATTCTTGGTTTATTAGCGCTTATCTGCGTCGCCATTGGTGTTTCTGCAATTACGAGTCACCTTCATCCCGGTGGTTCACTTGGTCCTGAGGATCAGCCGCCGGCACAGCAGCCGAAACTACCACCCAAAATGAAGGTTTCAGCAGCAGACTCTGATGCAGCGTTTGCGCAGGCTGAAAAATCTGCCGTGCAGATTGTAATGACAATCAAGAACCGAGGAGATCTGGATATTGATCTCTTTCCAACTGCGGCACCCAAAACCGTATCGCAGTTTGTAAGCCTTAGCAAGAAGGGTTTTTACAACGGCCTGCTGTTCCACAGAGTCATTCCAGGCTTTGTTGCTCAGGGTGGTGACCCTAACAGCCGGTCGGTTTCTGGTAGTGCGATTGCAAACCTTACGGACCAGGAAGTGGCTCAGAAATATGGATTGGGTAAGAACGGCTCGGGGCACAGTATTGTGTTTGAGCAGAACAAGCTTACTAACCAGCCCGGAACGTTAGCAATGGCTCTTAGTTCTCCTCGGACAGACAGTGCCGACAGTCAGTTCTTTATTAACCTGGCCGACAATACGCACCTCGACGGAGACTACTGCGTTTTTGGCAGGGTTACTAATGGTATGAGTATTGTCAACAACATCCATCAGGGTGACCGCATCACATCCATCAAGGTGTTATCCCCTGCTACGAAATAGCGAGGTTATCGCGGACACTGCACACCTAATTTTATCCCATCGACTAGCAACTTAGAGGTTACTATATGAACAAGATATTTCGAATATCGCTTGTAGTTACGGCGATCGCTGCTCTGCTGCACGGAGGGCTACCGTCCAATGCCGATCCGGTTACCAGTAAGCCAATAAAGATTGAGGTTTCAGTAGAGCACCGTGGAAATTTTGAGATCGCGTTATATCCCAAGGCAGCACCCAAAACAGTGGCTCACTTTGTTGCTCTGGTGAATAGAAAATTCTATAATGGTATCCTGTTTCACCGGGTTATCCCTGGCTTTGTCGCTCAAGCAGGAGATCCTAATTCCCGAAAGGTCGATGGTAGCAAGATTGCGCACCTTAGCGACACGGAGGTTGGTGCACAGTACGGCCTTGGAATGGGCGGTAGTGGAACCAATGTGCCGTTTGAAAAGAATTCACTTACTAATAAACCTGGCACCATCGCGATGGCGCTAAGTGCTCCACAGAGCGATACCGGTGACAGCCAGTTCTTCATTAACCTGGCCTATAACCAGTCACTAGACGGTCAATACTGCGTTTTTGGCAAGGTTGTGAAGGGGATGGACATAGTAATGAAAATACACCAGGGTGACAGAATTGCCTCCATGAAGGTTGTGGGCCTTAGTTCAACCAAAAAGACGGCAAAGAAAGCTGATGGCAAGAAATAGTGCCTCACTGCGACACAGCAAGTTTTAATCTGCGGTGTCGCAGTGCTATTTGGATTTTAGTGCCGAGGCTAGGTGCGTTATGAATTGCCACGAGCGCATATCCCGTTGTTTAAGTAGCCTTTGTCGGTATATGTACCAGGAAAAAGCATCCGCAAAACCTTCCCTGGGGCTTACTGTTGCGTAGGTGGATACTAGTTGATGGCTGCGTTTGTCCTTGGTCCAAACTTCTCGATACGCTTTTCTCTGCGCCGCGGTCATCCGCTCAAACCAAACAAAATGCCCATATTCGTGAGCGAGCACCATAGATAGCTTGGTTCCTCGCAGATCACTTGAAACCTCAATTTCACCGTCCGCCTGAAGGTTGTTTCCACCAGAGCGGTAGTAGCCGTCAATAGTTCCAAACGAGTCTGCAGCTGGACTTTCGGTTGTAGACGTGTCCGATTGTAATTGTTGCGAAGATACTATGCGAATAAGCACGGTGCGGTTACTCGTAAATACTTGCGGAACAACTGCGCAGAACCGCCTAACGTCTGTATCTGCTTGCGCACGGGGATTAAAGCAGAAGCCAGGCGAGCTTGTAGGTGATTGCAAAAGCAGACTTCCTGTAATAATGATTAGCGGCAGGGTTTGCACACGCGTTTCTCCACCAAATAGATACTGATAATAACTAGAATACGACAGTAGTAGGCCGGTTTGTGACATGGTGGGCAACCGGGTGTAGCCCCTTGATGTATAATATAGATGCCAGTTGTTCGTGCTGACCGGAGGTTTCATAATGCCAACTTGTGCAGGTGTCGCCTTCAAGAGAGTATCCAGATCATACTGGTTTACTACGGGTGGGTTGAAAGGCCAGCAACGG
>JAJZFK010000233.1 GCA_021805405.1 bacterium | reverse complement strand
CTTGGCATCTCAAGAGCATTACAAAGGTCAAGATAAGGCATGATGCCTGCATACGCTGTCGTCATGCACATCGTGCGATCAACCTCAAATCAGACCGGTATCGAGTGATACTTTAGCTTCATTTATTCACCTCATTAGTGTTCAAATTAGACACAACAACCCAAAATTCACCATGCAATATGGTTCTCAAAAATAATTGGAGGAGGATTACGGGTGATTTCCCTACGTGACTAAATCGACGCGCCCACCACGGGGCTTCGCCTATCACCCGCGCCAACGGCCATGCAGGAAAAAACAGTGAGGTGTTGCCCGTAGGGCAGCCCAGCAAAACGTGACTTTTTGTGGTGCCTTAAGACTGCGTTACGGCACTCGCTTCAAGGTGCGCGGCTGAAGTTGCGTATTCCACTGCTCGATGTTAAGCACAACGACGGGCATGTCATTACCCAATTGAACCATGTGCCGTCTTACATTGTCTGCGGCGGCCATTGCAACAGCGGCCGTAAAATCTGGCACCGAAATCGCAGCAACAATGAGGTAGCGATAATTGGAGTCGGCCTTGGCATGCGGTAGTTGAGCCAGTGTCCTACACGCTTTCTGCGCAAGCACGTTGGCATAGTCGTTGCCCCTTAGCTCGTCAATGATTTTGCCCACATGTGAGCCACGACCTTCCGGCTGTGGATGGGCACCGGCATCCGTGCACTCAGGATCTTTTAGCTCGCATAAATACAGTCCATTCGGTTCCTGCCAAGCCCAGTCAACTTTGCGCCCCTCCCACCCCTTACTCCATGGCGCTTTATTGTCGTCTACGTGTACCAACAGGAAACCAGCGGGCAGCGTAATTAGCAGTTCACCATCATGTAAACTTGCAGTAGCGCGTTTAGGCACCTGGGAATGCCTCCCTTACGGTGCGACGATAGAGGCGATCATATTCATCAAGAATGGGATTAGGCTCGAGTTCGACGAACTTCGACACAGGCTTAACCTTAACCCCATCTGTCTTTGTGCGATCAAGCGCGAAAAGCCTGATGCCAATTCTCTTCTGGCGGGATTCGAACTCGAGTTCCTTCAGGAATGCGTAGGAATGGCTGGCAATATGTAGCTGTATACCGGTTGCCGCAAGGGTAGCAAGAATCTCAGCAATGACCGGAAACATGCTCGGATTCAGATTAGCTTCCGGCTCATCCCAGTATAGTACACTACCTTGCGTGAGACTGCCATTCCGAATTAAGCACCATAATAATCCAAGTTTACGCCACCCCTCGGCAACGAGGGGAAACTCAATCTGTCCGGCCGCATCCTTTAGATAATAGCGCCCAGATTTACTCTTCGTGACCGTACCGCTCATCTGCTTTCGTAGCAAATCCAGCAATACTTTTTGAGAATCCGGTGTTGGCCCTTTGGGAACATCCGGGTTGGCGTGTGTAAATAAGTCGCGATAGGTGACATCGAAATCTAGCCAGCGGCCCCCACTGCCTGTCACCGTATCATACGCATCAACAAAGTTGACAGAATGGCCCAGGATGTCCTTCGCTGGAATAAAAATGGGTGCATATGTGACCTTCCATGTAGGGCGCAATTCGACCTGCTTGCTGTTGGTGGCAAGATGGAAAGCTAGCGAGGTACTCTTCCATCTTGCTTCAACATCGCAATCTAGACGCCCTCGTTGCCGCCTAACCAGCCGACCTAGACTATCCGGCTTAAAAACGCTCATCAACGTTACGTCGAAAGGTTCCCTATTTGAGGAATCTATAGCCAATACCTGATGCTTTTGAAGGGCATATAGTAGTTTGAGAATGTGAGTTTTACCGCTTCCGTTCACTCCTGCATACGCGTTAATGCCGCCTTCAAAAGCAAACTCTGCGTCGGCAAACGCAGTAAAATTGTGGAGTTTTAATTGGTCAAACAACGTCTATTTGCCTCCATCTGCGTCCGGTATCGGCCTCCTCACGGCATCGCGCAAACTTGTTCATGGATATTTTCGCCGTACGAAGCAGAGCTACATTGCCTGCGGCAGCTCTTGAAATTGGCACGTACGGCCACAATAAAAACTTATAAGGAGTTGGCTAACTGTAGTAAGTGAGTTCTCCCCATAGTTCCAATTTCCAGCTACAATCGGGCGGATTATTCTTGGGGACCAGTCACTCATACCCGCTGTGTACCGGAACCGACCTAAAACTCATTGTACCCGACAACCTATTGGCCCCAAAAATACCAGCGCGACTTCCGTAAGCGAACTTAAACGACACTCCTGCCACCACCCGCGCCAATAGCCGCACGGTAACAACGCGTGAAGGATTACAGCTTATTGAAGTTGAATAGTATCGTGCCCAATGGCGTTTACAAACTTCCGCTTTTCAGGAGACCGTTCATGCAACCCGCCGCGCCCCCATCCGCTTACGACCAGGCACTGCGCCCCCAATTTCACTTTACTGCGCGCACCAACTGGATAAATGACCCCAACGGGCTTTTTTACTACAAGGGCACCTATCACATGTTCTTTCAACATAACCCCGATGGAATAGACTGGGGCAATATGACCTGGGGACACGCGGTGAGCAGTGACCTGGTTCATTGGCGGCAACTTGATAACACGCTGACGCCGGATGCGCTTGGCACGATGTTCTCAGGATCTGCAGTGGTCGATTGGCAAAATACCGCAGGTTTGCAGAAGGGCAAAACCCCCACCATCGTGCTCTTTTACACAGCGGCGGGTGGAACCTCGCCAGCCAGTGCAGGAACGCCGTTTACTCAGTGTATGGCATACAGCACAGATGGTGGTGTCACATTTAGCAAGTACATTGGTAACCCCCTCATAGCCGAAATTGCGGGAGGCAACCGGGACCCCAAGGTAGTGTGGGATGAGGCAGGCAAGCGTTGGCTGCTCGCCCTCTATCTCGATGGCGACAAGTTCGAGCTGCTCCATTCAACAGACCTCCTGCATTGGCACAAACTGCAGTCGATCGCACTGCAAGGGTGCGACGAGTGCCCGGATATCTTTCCGATGACCACCCATCGTAGCGGTCGCCAGTACTGGGTAATGACCGCGGCAAACGGCCACTATGTGGTTGGAGAAATGGTGGATGGCAAGTTTGTGTTTCAGGGAGCCCCAGCCATTGGCGACTACGGCCCCAACTTCTACGCTGTACAATCGTGGTCCGATATTCCTCGCTCAGACGGTCGTAGGATACAGATTTCCTGGATGCGTGGAGGCCAGTACCCCGGGATGCCGTTTAACGGTCAGATGTCATTTCCCAGTGTGCTGAAGCTGCATCACGATGCAGCGGGGCTATGGTTGTCGCGCTGGCCAGTTAGGGAGATTTCGCACCTATACGCGGGAAAACAGGAATGGCGCGATGTAAAACTTACCAGCAACACTCCTATTACGCTTACACCGGCTACGGGCCAGTGGGATATAAGCCTGAAAGTAAAGTGCCCTGTAGGCTCCACGTTTACTGTCGCCGTGAACGGCCACGAAATAACCTACAGCAGCTCCAGCAAAACGCTAACGTCCATGAACTCCACCGCACCGCTAACGCTGCGGCGCGGCATCCTTACCTTGCGCGTTCTCGCGGACGTTACGTCGCTGGAGGTTTATGGCGACATGGGGCGCGTATCCCTAACAGGGTGCGTGTTACCAGTGGCCGATGCACCAGGACTCAGCGTCAAGTGCACTGGTGGCCCCGCGGAGGTCCTGTCGATGACAGCTCACGCCCTGAACTCCGCGTGGAGCCCAGCGCACTAAAAGCCTAGCGACTGCCAGCCCCATTAGTCGCCAACGAGATGCGATAGATTGCACAGGCATGCGGTTTTAGAACCGTAGCAATGGGGCCATCTGCCGTTACCAATGTGTTTCGCCAGAGGTCCCGCGCTTTTATTGCGCCTTGTACGCCCAGATCAGCACGCCGTATTAACGCCGTCACCGTTTTATGATCGTGAAGGTTGAATACGGCGGCCACAAACGTGCCATCTGGCTCCCGCATGTACCACGTTTCCACCTCGCCGCCGCCGGGCAGAAGGTGCGCAGGGTGTCCTGCCTGATCAATCTTAATGATCGCCCGATTGGTGAGCAGTGTGCGCCCAAACGAATCCAGGTCAGTAAGGTCATCTCCGCAGTAGAGCGGAGCGCAGCATATCGCCCAGAACGTCATGGCGGTCTGCCGTTCGTAGTTGGACAACCCATCACGATCGCCGTTGCCTACCAGGATGGAGTCCAGGTCGTTCCAACCGCGACGTGCCCCCGCCTCGCAGCTCCAGGAAGGCACGTCGGTAAAGCGCCTGCGAATCTGCTCCCAGCCCGTAAGCGTCGCGCCATACAGGTCCACATCGCCATCAATACGCCAGCCGTTTGCCTCTGGCTGAAAGTCCTGCAGGTAGTCGCGATTAATCGCCCAGCTCAGTTCCAACCATATCTTGCGCTTAACGCCCGCAATAGCCTTACCCCATGCGCGAATATCGGGTCGGTCATCAACGGTTGACCTTGCGTTATCACTACCCGGTGCTACCCCGTCCAGCTTGATGAAGTCAACGCCCCATCGAGCCCACTGGCGCACAATGGAGTCAACGTACTCCTGCGCACCCGGCTTGGAGTAGTCAATTTTGTACTCACCAAAGGCGTTTGCCTTTGCCCTCGGTCTCACACAGATATCACGAATGCGTATTTGGGTGCGCGCGA
>JAJZFK010000525.1 GCA_021805405.1 bacterium | reverse complement strand
CAAACGACGCATATGAGAAGGCACACAAACTGGAGCCAACCGACACGACGCTCGATTATCAGCTCGCCGACCTTCTTAGGTTAACGGGGCATTTTAAGCGCTCCCTTGCAATCTACCAGGCCCGACTGGCAAAAAATCCTACCGATCGAACTGCGGTATTTGGCGTGGCCGATGTCAGTATGATGCAGTTGAACCGTCCGGGTGCCATCAAGGCATGGATGGACTACCAAAAAGAGGTACCCCGCGACCCGGTTTCGTATCAACAACTTGCTACGCTCTATGAGGCTAGTTCAAACTGGATGGGCGCTGCGAGCCAGTACCATAAACTCACTGCGATTATGCCTGGGGATGGTGACTCGGTTCTAGCCGAAGCGAACGATTATGTACAGGCAAAGCAGCCGACAGTTGCGGCGGAATACTACAATGACATCCTAGCCCTAGATCCCACAGCCGCAGACGTACCGGCAAATCAGCGGGTCATTGTTAAGGCGAGCCGTCAGGTATGGCGACTGACAGCACTACAAGGTCTAGCGTCCCTGGAACGTGTTGCGGGGCATCCTCACAAGGCACTTTCGTACCTTTTACGCGCAGAGAAGGATGACCAAACCTACGAGCGGGCAAATGGGCAGCCGATACGGTCAACGCCATTTTACGAGGCGGCTAGCATCTACCAGGAGATGAAGCAGCCAGATAGCGCAATTGCGCAATTGCTAACACTTGCAACTGCAAGACCGCTGGATCCGGACGTTCATGCGAAGCTCTCGGCGCTTTATGAGGCCGAAGGGAACATTCCGCAGGCAGCACAGCAGCTCGTGTTTGCGTCTCAGCGCGATAAATCGCCGTTACGGTACCTGCTTGAGGAGGGCGCACTATACCAGCGGCATCAGATGCCGGTATTAGCGATTGCTGTTTACACCAAGCTTGCGAAGTCAAATCCGGACAATCCACAGGTCATAGAGCCATTAGCTTCTGCAGAAGAGGCAACCGGCGACTGGAACGATGCTCTCGCGGAATACACGGCTCTTTACAAGGCTGAGCCACAGATGTACTGGATACTTGACAAGAAGGCGAGTGTACTGACGCATCTCAAGCGGTATGACGATGCCTTCAAGGTGAGACTAGATCAGCTAAAACTTCACCCGGACAGCTTGCAAACGTATGCAGACATAGAAAATATCTACAGTTTGCAGGGAAAGCCAACTGATTTCGTGAACTTTCTTAACGGCACCATTTCAGGCTCGCCATCTAACGTCACCGCAATACAGGCGATGTTAAATTTCTACACGGCGCAACACGACTCAATAAAGGCAACTGAGTTTGAAACTGCGTTTCAGACAACGTATGCGGGTAATCTACAGGCGATGCTCGCGCTGCAGGGAGCCGAAGCCTCATCGGGAGACAAGGCTGGTTCGTTCGCGCTTATGAGCAAGATTGCGGTAGAAAATCCTGCCAATGTTGACGTGCAAGACAGATATGCGGCCCTCCTGGACGCTCAAGGGAAGAAATTGCAAGCAAATGCCGTAATCGACGCAATGATCGCAAATCGAGCGATTGCACCATCTGAGCGTTACGCTCTAAAGTCGCAATTGGCGCAGAGGTTAGGTACGCAGGGTAATATCAATGGTGCCGTTGCAATTTATACCAAGCTGTTGCAATCCAATCCATCGGATGGTGCTGTGCTTCACAGTCTCGCGGTCTTGTACAACGCCAACGGACGCGTTGCGGACATGATCGCTTTGTGCGAAACCACGCTCGGAAGACCGGCCATAAGCGCTCCGTTGCGTGCCGAGGCCGAAACAATGCTTGCTAGCGGGTATTTTGAGCAGCACAATATGGCAGAAGCCAGGGCGCATTATCTGCTAGCGTTAAAGGCAGTACCGGGATATGGCCCGGCATTCGCAGGTTTGAACAGGGTGCAACAACAGAACGGCTAACATGGGAGTTACAATGATCGCAGAATCACCTGCACTTGAAATGAGGAATATCACCAAGCAGTTTCCAGGCGTACGTGCGCTGGATGGAGTTTCACTGGTTGTTCAACCAGGTGAGGTACACGCGCTGCTTGGTGAAAACGGCGCCGGAAAGTCCACGTTGATGAAGATCCTTGCTGGTGCTCAGCCCATGGATACCGGCGAAATACTGCTGAACGGTAAACAGGTTCATATCGACAGCCCCCAGAAGGCCATGTCTCTTGGTATCTCGATTATTTATCAGGAGTTTAACCTTGCGCCAACTCTTAGCGTAGGCGAGAACATTTTTCTTGGGCGCGAACCGATTGGCAAAGTGCCGGGACTGGTTAATTTCAGGAAACTTTACCGTGATGCGCAGGAGCTGATATCTCATCTGGGCGTGCCTATGGATGTGCGGTCGCCCGTGAGCAGGCTTAGTGTCGCTCAACAGCAGATGGTTGAGATAGCCAAGGCGACAAGCCGCAATTCCCGCATCATTGTGATGGACGAACCCAGCGCAACTCTTACTGATCACGAACTTAGCGCACTATTTGAATTAATAAGGAAACTGAAGGGCCAGGGCGTCAGTATTATTTACATCTCGCACAGACTAGAAGAAGTGTTTCAGGTTTGCGATACTGCCACTATCATGCGCGATGGTAGGCACATTGTTACCAAACCGGTTTCTGAGTTAACAAGAGATGACATCGTGAAGTACATGGTTGGTCGTGAGTTAACGGAAGCCATCCCCAAGGAGTCTGCTCCCATAGGTGATGTTGCCTTGGAGGTGAAGGGACTAAACCGGAAAAATATACTGCACGATATTAATTTCTCCATACACAAGGGTGAAATTGTAGGTCTCGCCGGTCTTGTTGGCTCTGGTAGAACTGAGACGGCTAGGGCCGTCTTTGGTGCGGATTCCATTGACTCTGGAGAAATTAGGGTCAACGGTAAGACCGTCAAGATCCGTTCACCCCGCGAAGCCATTAAATATGGAATTGGCCTGGTTACAGAAGATCGCAAGCAGCAGGGGTTGATCCTAAGTATGCCCGTCAGGCATAACACTTCCATGGCCAACCTGCAAGTGCTCTCGAAGTTCGGTTTTCTTTCGGTAACTGACGAACGGCGAGTAGCAGAAAAGTACCGGGCCGAGCTATCTACCAAAACGCCATCTGTTGAGCAGACAGTGAAGAACCTGTCTGGAGGAAACCAGCAGAAGGTTGTGCTTTCAAAGTGGTTATTTAGCGGATCCAGAATTCTCATATTTGATGAGCCAACCAGAGGTATTGACGTTGGTGCCAAGAGCGAGATTTACAAGCTTATGAACGTGCTTGCAGCAAGCGGCGTAGCCATTTTGATGATCTCATCGGAATTGCCAGAGGTATTGGGTATGAGCGATCGTATTCTTGTGATGCACGAGGGACACATTGCCGGCGAACTAAGCAGGGCGCAGGCTTCGCAAGAGGCCATTATGCAGCTTGCCACCGGTGGCCAATGATTTTTGAGAGGAAAACTCTAAGCTATGAATAGTCCGCCTTCTGTTCCACCACCGTTGCCTATAAGGCCGCAGAGGTCTGCTTCGTCAAATTGCTTGCTTGGTCTACTGGGTGGTTGCGGCGCACTTGTGCTCGTATTGATTATAGGCGCCCTTATCGCGATGCCGCGCATTAAACGAAGCCTTTCTAGTATCGCTAAGGTGGGAAGCGCTACCCCTACATGCGTCCAGAAGCTTCAGGGTTTAGGCTCCGCTCTTGACCAGTATTCCAGTAAGCATAAAGGAGCCTACCCGGATAAACTTACCCAGCTCGTACCAAATTACCTGCCGGATGCAAGTGCGTTGCAATATGTCGAGAAACCTGGCGCTCCTGTCCAAACGGTGACCTATTACAAGCCACCCGCCAATGCAGCGCCGCAGTTTGTTGTTGCAAGGTTTCTAACTGGACATTTCGACATTAATATTGGACCGGCGAAACAATCTCAGACGCTATACATCGTCCTTATGAAGGACGGCGAACTTTATCAGCAGACGATGTCGCTTCAGCCAATTTCTGGGCGATAAGCGCAATGTAACGATAGGTTGTTAGGGACACCCGCGAGCAGACCTGCTTACGGGTGTTCCTATGTGAATCACTGGCGAACTATGTACCGGCCGCCACCGTACCGTAGAATAGAACACTTTCTTATAATCGTATTGGCTGCTTTGATGGGTGTTTAGGTAGCCGCAAACTGCTGGTCAAGGTTTTGTGGTATTTTGATGACTATAATCTATCCCCTACGGTTCATGTTAGCGGTAGAGATCGCCTGATTGCTTGTCAGACGCGTCAACAACCAGGCTGGGCTGCTTCCATAACTAACTGCGCTCCTGGTGTGCGCGAATCCAACAATGAATCTAATCGGGAAAGGCATAAATGACTTTATCTGTGATTGAGGCAATCGCCATTCCGCTCGTAATCGCTCTCCTATTTATCGTTGGCGGCGGCATAGGGATTGCCTTTGTCTCGGTTTTCCCGTTACGGTTCCGCGTCAAGTCATTTCCTACTCGGTTTGGCGCTCAATTTGAGGATATCTCGTTCACATCATCCGACAGTATACTGTTACGTGGGTGGTGGATTCCAGCACTTCAAACACCGCAGGGTTCCGTAATATTAAGCCACGGAATGCTAGCTAACCGCACTCAGATGCTCGCATGGGCCGAGGTTTTATGGCGCGCAGGGTACAACGTTC
>JAJZFK010000154.1 GCA_021805405.1 bacterium | reverse complement strand
ACCGCCGAGCCTGTTGTTGCTGATAATCCAGGGCTGGTATTTCTTGATTAGCTTAACGAATGGTGCGGCGCGTTCCGGGTTCATGTCCACGGGTGTATCCCACCATATTACCGAAAGGTGACCATATTGTGTGAACAACTCTTTCACTTGTGGCAAAGCAATGTTTTTAAGATATGTATCGAAGTCACCTTTTTGAGCCGGATCCCAGTGCCCCCCTATCGCCCGGCCGCCGGGATGATGCCAGTCTTGTGCCTGAGAGTAGTAAACTCCCAGGTGCATATGATCCTTTTGTGCAGCCCTGGCCAGCATCTTTAGTGGATCTTTGTGGTAGGGAGTTCTGTCGTAAATATTGTAGGTACCTACGTGGCTGTGGTACATAGCGAAACCATCATGGTGCTTGGCGGTAATAACCATGTATTTCATGCCGGCCGCCTGCGCGATATGTATCCAAGTTTGAGCGTTGAACTTTACGGGATCAAACTTGCTGGCAAGCGCGGCATACTGATCAACGGGGATTTTTGCGTTATTCATAATCCACTCACCTATTCCCGGTACACGCTTACCGTTCCACCAGCCCGCCGGTACCGCGTATAGCCCCCAGTGAATGAACATTCCAAAGCGCGCATTACGCCACCATTTCATCCGAGCGTTATGCTGAACAGGCGTTTCTGGGCGTAGTTTAGACGGTGTAGCGTTGGCGTGCGGTGCTGCACCCAGTCCAGTAATTGCTACGCACACCAGGGCGGCCGACAGAAGTCTTCTGGTCATTTATCACTCCTTCCACATTTTGGGTAAGACCAAATATTTGCAAAACTATAATTCAATATTGCAGCCGTTGGTTCCTGCCTCCTTCGCTGTGGGTAGGGCGAATATGGCGTATTTAGAAGTGGTGTGCAAGGATTCTGGGTTGCAAACTTACGGAGTACCTGTGCCAAAAACTGGCTCGTGCACATATCGCTTCACAGCAGTGAGAGGCAAAGTTACGGTAGTGGTACCGGCACCAAGCGTGTAAAATGCGCAGCCATCGCGCACTCCCGCGCAGCGCACCTCGGGCTGCACACTCACTGCATAGGGGTTACTGCACGGTACATAAAGGTGTGCACGCACCCCTGCCGGTACTGAGAAAGTAAGCAGTAAGTCCTTTCCACGGCTTTGCCACGAGCTGCTCACAGTTCCCAGCACCGTGTGGTATTGCGCCCGCACCCACGTCAACTCTGAAACGGGAGCCGGGTGAAATACAATAGGCACGGCAGCGGACATATTTACCTGGATACCCGCAAGGTCCTGATAGAGCCATTCGTCTATGTGGCCCAGCATGAAGTGATCCTGTGAGTCACCGCGTGTTGGCCCGTCCCAGGCTTCTGTAAGGCTCGTTGCACCATGAACAACCTGGTAACCGTAAGACGGGTAGTCAGTTTTGAGAGTCATCCGGGTAATGAGGGAGTTTTGTCCAGCTGCAGCAAGCGTTCTCAGTTCGTAAACGTGTCCCACCTCTCCAACCGTAGTGTGCTCCCAGTGCTGCTCAATGTCAGCGAAGAGAGCCGATTGAGCCGACAGCTCCTGACTCCGGGGCAGTAGGCCACAGGCGTATGCCATGGCATACGAACATTGGCTGCCGTTGGCCACGGTACCAGCATCGGAATCAACAAACCGTTTGTCGAAGGCCTTGCGTATCGCACTCGCCAAGTTTGAGTACTTTACGGATTGTTTGTTGAGGTGAAGAAGCGCAGCAACCTTCGCAACCACTACAGTGTCGTGATAGAATGTCGCGGTAGCGGTCACTCCTAACGGTGTATCCTGAGAGATGCCTGGGTCGTGAGGACCAATATCATACCAGTCGCCAAGTCCATAGTTCAGCAGTCCGTGCGCAGATTTTGACCACAAATAGTCAACGTAACGCGCCATGCAGGGGAAGCTTGTAGCCAGCACACCTTCATTGCCATAGCGCAGGTACGTCTCCCAGGGGACTATTACTGCGGCACTACCCCACTCCGGTGAGTCAACAAACGCACCTGCAAACCTACCAAACTCCGGTGCATTGTCTGGCACAAGGCCATCGGCGTGCTGGGATTCGCGAATATTTGTTGCGGTCTCTATGAGAAGCCGCTCAATCTGCCAGTTATCCAAGAAAGATGGCCCCATCAGGTACGTCTGCTCCAGCCAGCCCAACTTTTCGCGCGTAGGGCAATCCGTTAGAAGGTGAACCATGTTGTTGGCTTCCGCCATGAGGATGAGACGGTGAATGGAGTTGATAAGCGGGCTGGAACAGAGGAATGTTCCGGCGGGCGGGTTCATCTCGCGCATCATCTGCGCTGTCACGCCTGTCACTACGGGTAGCACATTGCGCCCAGCTACTTTTGCAGGAACACGTTCAACCTGCAGGTACCTGAAACCGGTGTATGAAAACAGCGGGGCATACCGTTCAATCCCCCGCCCACGGAGGGTATACGTATACCAGCCATATCCCACCGAACCCTGTACCACTTTCCCATTTGTAAGCTGCTCCGCCCAGATCAGCCGAACGCGCGAACCGGGTGGGCCAGTAACACTGATCACTGGCCGACCGGCGATATTCTGCCCAAAATCTACCAGAAGACTACCATCGGGCAGCTTCTCCGGCTGCTTCAATGGTTTGTAGACACGCGCGACTTCAACAGGATTGAGCATCTGCGCTCTAAGCGCACCGCCCGGCCCCTTTACCATGATTACACGGTGCCAGGAGTGTAACGGTTTGAATACTGGCTTATCCCAACCAGGCTGAACTAGCCGGGCATCGTAGTCTTCGTTGCCGTAAATACCGGTGAGCGTAACCGGACCAGGAGCGGTGCGCCAATGACTATCGGAGGTGATGAAGCGGTGCGTGCCATCGGTAAACCGCACGTCCATATTCAGGATGAATCGAGGTTCTCCAAACGAACCCTCAAATTTCATGTATCGTTGGTGCTCCACATGGTACATGCCGTTTCCTAACAGCATGCCCGCACAGTTGGCACCCTCGTGCAGGTACTTCGTAACGTTGAATGTTACGTACAGACATCGCTTTTTATAGTCCGTTGAGCCTGGATCAAGAAGGTGTTTGCCTACTTTCAATCCGTTAAGCCGCAACTCAAACAGACCAAGTCCGCACACGCTTACCACAGCGCTCTTCACGGGTTTAGTTAGATGAAATACTCGCCGAAATATCGGCATAGGATTCGGCGGCACTGGCGACTGAAAGTCTGCTGCCACCCAGTTGGCCTTCCATTCCTTGCGCGTCAAAATACCCATTGACCAGTGCGAAGGATGGCTCCAGGCAGATGCAACACCCGCACCGTTCCACACGCGAACACGCCACCAAACCACTTTACGCGAGGTAAGCGGTTTACCAGCATACTGAACTCCAGGGGACAGCGAACCGCTCACCTTGCCGCTATTCCACAAATCGTCATGCCCTGCGGTAAGTGCGTCCTTACTTAAAGATGCTTCAACCTGCCAGGCACTCTGCCACGAGTTTCGCGTATGCCACGGAAGGTGATACGACAACGTCGGATGGGTGTCGTCAATTCCGCGTCCATACAGGAGCGCATCACATTCAAGGTGATCAGGAGCGGGTGGAGTGGTCACTGCCCCGCTCGCAAGAATGCTAAATGCAAATAGAACCGCTGTGAAAGTGCCCACCTTCATGGTTTCCCTCCTGTGTTATTAGCGGAACGAGGTACCTGAAACAGCCACTAGCTGTGGACTTACGACAAACTGGTACTTCTACATGCCAAAAAGCGAGCCCTCAAATATGGGTACAGGTGCCTCGGCATATCATTTATTATCCAACACCAACCATTTTCTCCTGCAAGTTAGCCATTCAGATTCCAGTTGCTGGTTATTGTAGCAGTAGTCATGCATGGGTTTGCTGCTTGCGTATGGCATAGCCAGTAACTACTTTGCCCAACGGGCATCCGTTGCGCTGTGAGCAGTATATTAGCAGCGATCGAATTCGCAGGTGTATGGCATAACCAGCCCGTCTATTAAGCCATATGGATTATGAACGAATGCCTTGCGCGGGAAATGGAAGTACTCTCAGGACAATCCTCTTCAAGATTGGCGCTCTGGGTACTTTTAAAAACCCATCCGCGGTACAATGCACGCCATGACAACAGATGAGGCGCAAAATATCGCCCGGGAGGTCGTCCGAATCGTTTTCGGGCAGACACCCACCAAGGCACTGTTCCGGGTTGGGCGCGGTGCAGTGAACCACGTCTACGGTATACAGGTTGGCGACCGCACTCTGATCGTCAGGTTTGCCGGTCATGAAGGAGCGGCCGAGGAGCACCAGAAGGAGGCATGGTGCATCAGGAAGGCAAGCGAAGCAGGCGTTCCCGGGCCCGAGGTACTTGCACTGGGCACAGTCAGCGGCAACTCGTACATGATCCAGACTTACCTTGAGGGAATCGCAGGAGAGGAAGCCCCATCTCGTTGGCCGCAGGTCTGGCACGAATTAGGGCGCTATGCCCGCCTGTCCCATTCCATCTCCGTACAGGGCTTTGGCGGGCAGCTCACCGATGCCGAGCGAGGGCTATTCTCAAATTCCCACACTCCCACATGGGAGGCGTATATCCACTACAATATCGCAAGCCTCGCTGTAGACGACGCGCTCGTGGAGTTGGGCGTTTACTCCACACGCCAGCGCGTAGAGATCGCTTCCCTCTTC
>JAJZFK010000100.1 GCA_021805405.1 bacterium | reverse complement strand
CGGCGCCATTGGTTGCCGCCAACGAATACATCGTTCTTCTTTAGCGCGCGGGCAATGGGATCATTCTTAAACGCTGTGGAGTAATTGGGCTTTGCGGCCGCATTTGACGAAGCAGCAACTGAAAATACAAACAGGATTATTGCAACAATTCGTTTACAGTACATTTGGAGCCTCTTCTCTATTAGTCAGTAAAACTCTGCTGTAAGCGACTGAACAATTCAGCGATTCCGCTCTACCAGGAGCGCTGCATCGCGACGATACTCTGCGCTGGTTCTGCGTGATTAACTGATATCGCTACAATCCATCTAAAAGTAGTAGCCCCTTTCTCCGCTTGCAAGTAATTAACGCCCTGCGCGGGACATTCGAACGGCAATGCTGGTATCCAGTATTGTTATCCAACCAGTGAAAAAGGCGACCTGCCTCTAGCGCGAGCCCCAGAGAGAAGCCACTGTCAATTGTAAAGCCAGCCTTTCGGTATCTCCGCAAGTGGTTAATGGGCAATTTGCTCCATGGTTTGACTTGTACGTGGTCGTGATACGGGACCGCACGATTTTAGGAATCGTTCAAAAAGAAGTCCGTTGATCACTGGGCAAACGACTACCAAGGTGCAATCTGCAGCTATGGACGAGAAAGCCGCACCTCGTTTTAGATCCTCCAGCAACACCAGGACAAAAAACAAGGCGCCACAAATTCTCCCCACCTTTGCTGGGTACCTCACAGCATAATCGATACCATTAAGCACTAGCAATATCGAACCGTTGAGGGCAACTCGTGCAAAATTGGTCGAGATATTCTTCCAGATACCGAACGCCACATAGGGAATTAGCAGAACGTAATAGCTGACAAATGAAGATGCTATTATTCCCGCACCAAATCGTGGAAGCGGCTGCAAGGTGTTGAGGATGTCACTCAGATTCTTACCCCACAGCCTCATGTTTTGCCGCATTGATGAATTGATTGTCATGTAACCCTCGTAACACCGACAACACAATATTCAGGATGTCCTGCAATAAGAATTAAGGCGCTTCCATCAACTTCCTAAAGCGAATTTCAGCAAAATAAGACGCAACCAGTAATCACAACCATGCATACCTGCATTATATAAATTTATTCATTTATTTGTCAATTAATTGGTAAATAATTTCCGGCGCTCCGTGAAGGCGCTCGACCACCCTCCAATGACGCCTGCAGCTTTTCGACGGTCCCTGGTTATTGAGCTGCCACGGTTGCTAATCACGCTGCTGATTTTGGAGGTGCGGGCACTTACCAATGCACCACGCTCCAAGTCACTGCACAGTGCATCTTGCTACCTGCCTTCGCCTCATCACGAAGTTGTGGCAGCAATGGAAGTCAACATCGCACGCCTACCACTTTGCGTTTAAAAAGCCCGGCAGAGTATATTGTATTGCTTTTATGTGCGCACCAACGTAGAATAGCCGTTCCTTTCGCTCACAAAAGCTACGTGCCGCTTTTCGCCCATTGTCGCCAAACGGTGCAGATATCCTGGTGCTCAACGGATGTTTGAACCTAGGAATCGCCCGAGCAATATCCGGTCAAAACCCTTCACCCAAAGAGGTAAACCACTGTGACATCCCAGATTGAAGTATGTAACCTTGCGAAATCCTTCCGGGTGGCCCAACGCGGTTCCGGTATGATGGGCGCATTTGGTAGTCTGTTGAAAAGGGAGTACGCCACAAGGGCTGCGCTTAAGGATGTTTCATTCACGCTGAATGCCGGCGATCTCGTGGGATATATCGGCCCTAATGGTGCTGGCAAGTCGACCACCGTCAAAATACTGTCTGGTATTCTGGTGCCGGATAGCGGAACCGTGAACGCACTTGGAATGTGCCCGTGGAAACAGCGCACCCAATATGTGCAGCGTATAGGCGTTGTGTTTGGCCAGCGCACCCAAATGTGGTGGGACCTGCCAGTCATCGACTCCTTTTACCTTCTGCGCGATATTTACTCGGTACCAGAAACGCAATTTCGTCGACGTTGCGGTGAACTCACCGACCAGATGAACCTGGGTGCATTCCTTAATACGCCTGTACGCCAGTTGAGCCTGGGTGAGCGCATGCGCTGCGACCTCGCGGCAGCACTGCTGCATAGCCCTGAAGTGCTTTTTCTGGATGAGCCTACCATTGGTCTGGACGCTGTTTCAAAACTGGCACTACGACAGTTGGTAAAAAGCCTGAATGTAGAGCACGGTGTCACAGTAATCCTCACCACTCACGACATGGACGATATAGAAGCGTTGTGCAGCAGAGTGATCGTTATTGGCGATGGCGAGATACTATCGGATGGCCCGCTCACTGAACTGCGGAACAGCATCGCACGTGAACGTTGGTTAACGGTAGAACTGGAGGGCGACCAACTGTTTTCACCTCCCACAAACACTACCATTATGCGCCGCGAAGGTAACCAGGTGTGGCTTCGTTACGATCCCGTCATAACGCCCACACCGCTGCTAATTGCGGGCATAGCCGCCACCAATAACGTGCGAGACCTGCTGGTACAAGAGCCACCCATTGAAGAGATCATTGCCCACCTTTACCAGAACGGCCAGTCATGATACCGGTATCCGCTGCGCGCCCGTACCTCACACTGCTGGTGGCCAGATGCCGTCAGGAGACGCAATATCGCGCCGCCGCACTGTTTGGCATGGCAACGCAGCTCTTTTGGGGCCTGGTGCGCATAGCAATATTCACCGCGTTCCTTAAAGCAGGTGCTAACCGGTCCAGCATGAACCTGACACAAACAATAACCTACCTGTGGCTGGTGCAGGGCATGATACGCGTTATGCCCTGGTCGGTTGACGCCGACATACGGAACCTCGTCCGTGAAGGCACAGTAGTGTATGAGCTGTTGAGACCGATAGACCTCTATTTGAGTTGGTATATGCGCGCCTTTGCCCGTCATGCAATACCCACGGTTATGCGGGCAATTCCACTATTCGTAGCCGCAGTACTGCTGTTTCATATGCAGCTGCCCCTCACGGTTGCAGCTGGTGCCCTGTTTGCAACTGCAGTCGTGTTAGCACTTCTGCTTGCCGCGGCAATGTCCACGCTCATGAGTATATCATTGCTCTTCACGCTCTCTGGTGACGGTATTCAGCGCATAGTTCCAGCCATCGCTAACTTCGCCTCGGGTCTGCTCATTCCGCTAAGCTTTTTGCCCACTACGCTACAGCACATATTGCGGGTGCTACCATTTCGCGATCTAATCGACACGCCCGCTCGCCTCTATATTGGGCAAATTGGCGCACCAGAGGCCGCAGCGGCATTTGCTCAGACGGTGCTTTGGACGGCAGCACTGGCATTGTTTGGCAGGTTCCTGGTTTTACGAGCGAGCAAACGCATGGTGGTGCACGGAGGTTGAAACCCGTAACTTCTGGCATGTATGTCTATTTGCGCCTCGTTTTGGCGTGCCTACGCAGCCAGATGCAGTACCGTGCCTCATTCCTGATGATGGCATTCGGGCAGTTTTTGGTGACAGGTCTGGAATTCGCTGCGATTGCGGCACTTTTCTATCGATTTGGATCCATCCATGGGTGGCAGCTTCACCAGGTCGCCTTCCTGTACGGCGTAGTGGGCAGCGGTTACGCGCTGGCAGAAGGACTCTGCCGCGGTTTCGACCAGTTTTCGGCAATTATTCGTCGCGGTGATTTCGACAGGTTGCTACTGCGCCCACGAAGTACGGTCATGCAGGTGGCGGCCTTTGAAGTCCAGTTGATGAGGATTGGCCGTTTTCTTCAGGCTGCGTTCGTACTAACATGGGCACTGATGAACCTGCATGCGGAACCAGGCACTCTAATGGCAGCGGCAGCCATGATAATCGGTACTATGTGCACGTTTTGTGGTTTATTCGTGCTTCAGGCAACTCTCACCTTCTTTACCGTAGAAACCCCGGAAATTGTCAACGTGGTAACTTATGGCGGCGTAGAGACCGCGTCGTTTCCGCTCACCATTTACCCTGGCTGGTTGCGGTTCACATTCACATGGCTGGTACCACTCGCAAGCACCGCGTATCTACCGGCAAGACTTCTCTTTAAAGCTCACGGCCCAATGTCACACATACTCATTCTGCCAGCGTGCGGGCTGCTGTTTCTGCTAGCATCTATCGTCATCTGGCAGTTTGGGGAGCGTCACTACGCCTCCACAGGCTCATAATGTCGATGCCGGGGCACCTACCTATCGAGCCGAGAGCCTGAATATATCGTTTACCTGCAACGGACGTTGCGTTGTGAGCATGAATTAAACCCACCGAATGTAAGTACTTGCTGAACAGCCACGCGTTCACCACAGGCATGAAACCGAGAACAAAACAATCACGCAATATGGCCCACCACACACAACCCTAGTAAATGTCGATCATTAAGAACAACAAGACGCAGTAGCTGTTTGGGATCAGTTTCACTGTACCGATGTAGAACAGCCTGAGAACCTTGTCTGGCATCTGCCAAGAGACTGGCGACGGATCGTGATAACATGGGCCAATTGGTGTCTCCCAATCACCACGATGCGGCGAAGAGCGGTAATCTGAATAGAAAACACTGCCCAGATTGCATGAATTACCGTGATTTATGGCGGTTATGAAACTTAAGGGCTGTCCGTACGGATAGTTCGTTACTGGTGTGATATAGCCATACGAGCCAATGAGCGAATTGCCAAACACCTGCCTGCAACTT
>JAJZFK010000272.1 GCA_021805405.1 bacterium | reverse complement strand
GGCATACAATTCTACTATCGACTTGATGAACAACTTCACTCAGTTTAATACACAGAATAGCCAAACGGGTGCCCTCTTTGGAGATTCGCTAACCGAGTCGATACAGAACCAGATGGGTAACCTTGCGAGCGGCCAAATTGCTGGATTGCCCTCGAACATGTCGGCGCTTTCCCAGGCTGGCATGACCATGGACCAATATGGGCACCTTGTGGTAGATGACACGGCGCTTGGCACAGCACTTAGCAGCAACCTGCAAGGCGTAGCGAACCTCTTTCAGGCAAATGGCCAACCTAGTGACTCTAATGTTCAGTTTGTAAGTAGCACTGCTCAAAGTCAGCCAAGTTCTGCCGCTGGGTACTCCGTGCAGATTTCTCAGCCAGCCACGCAAGCTTCGTATACAACTGCAGTCGCTCAAACTTCTCCCACTGTAGCGGCAGAATCACTAACGTTTCAGGGATCACTATTTGGAAGTTCGAACATAGCTCCGGGTGGGCAGGGCCCGCTAAGTGGACCAACGATCAACGTGCCAGTCGGTAGCACCGCGGCCGATATCGTTTCGCTTATTAATTCAAACACCGCTGTGAGTTCTCAGTTGTCGGCGTCACTGAACTCAACGGGCAACCTTACGCTTACATCCAAATTGTATGGTTCGTCTGCGGCCTTTCAGGTAGTTTCAAGCGCTGCCGCTGCGAATAACACGAGTGGAATTGGTAATACCGTTCTCGCGATTACCGGGCAGGATGTACAGGGAACGATAAACGGTGAGCCGGCAACTGGTAATGGGCAGTACCTTACCGGTTCAATGCAGGGCGTAAATGGAAGCGGTAACGGTCAGGCGCTAGGTCTAGAGCTTCGTGTTACAGCCACTCAGGCAGGTTCATATGGCAACGTTGTATACACAAGCGGAGTTGCGAACCAGATCAACAACATGATCACGAATATGACCGACCCTTCGGTTGGGCTTATTACTGTAGCCACACAAAACCTGCAGACCCAGTACAACAATGACCAGACCAACATTAACCAGATAGAGGCGAACATTACTCTGGAGCAGCAGACTCTTCAGTTGCAGTTTACTGCAATGGAACAGGCTATAGCTACGTTGCAGGCAAACAGCGCAGGACTTTCTGCCCTAAGCAGCTCTGGTTCAGCAACCAGTTCCACCACCGGGTCGTCTGCCAGCGCAGCAGCAACAGGAAGCACAGGTACCTCAAGTACCGGAACCTCGTCCACTGGTACCTCCAGCACTGGCACCCCACCAGGCGGGTAGGCAAAAGTATAAGCAGAAGGCAGAGAACGTTTGCACATAAGTAACAAATAAGCAGGGAGACAACGTTCATCCTATGAACCGACCTGGAACGTTTGCGGGTGGCGACCGATCCGGCAGGAATGCCGGCGGTCGTAACATGAAATATCTGCGTGCCAAAGTAGAGACGGCTACTCCCACGCAGCTTGTGGTTATGCTCTACGATGGTGCCGTTCGCTTTTGCTCGCTTGCGCTAGAAGCGATGGAACTTCACCAATTTGAGGATCAAAACACCAATATCAAACGGGCAGAAGACATTGTGTGCGAGTTGATGGGATCATTGAACCAGGAAGCAGGAGGTGAGGTAGCAGCTAACCTGCTTCGCATCTACACTTACCTATATGAACAGCTTGTGCAATCAAATCTCAACGATGATGTAGAGGCCCTAAAACGTGTTTTGGCACATCTGGATGCATTGCGAGAGAGTTGGGTTGAACTTGATCGACAGTCGAGGGCTGGAGCGATATCACCGTCGCCCGTGAACAGCAGTAAACAGAGACTGGGAGATTTCAATGCCTGAGTGTCACGAGATGGCCCCGCATAACTCTAGGGTAAGAACCCGTTCGTTTGAAAACCTCGAGTGGCTCACGAGTAGAATTGAGCAGGCACTTTCGCGGCGCGATTACGACCAGGCCGTCCAGTGCGTTGGTCTGCTAAACGCAGTAGTTGAACGCTGCAGAGATGAGTATGCGAGAAACCCGGACAGTGCCGTTGGAGAGTTCGCAGCAGATATTGGTAAACGGCTAGATTTGTGCTCTGTGCAGTTGAAGGATGAGCGTAACAACATGGCCCGAAGGCTCCTTAAATTGCGACGTGGTAAACGGATGGTGCGCCAGACGAACAGAGTCGTACCGATCATTCGCACTAACACCAGGATCGACCGGACGGGGTAGCCTGCAACCTCTCAAGTTATGCCGTGCTAAGAATGTTAGGGGCCATGTAGAGTACATGGCCCTTCTGTCGTATTAACAAATCGCTTAATCAACGATGATGGGTTGGTCCCAAAACAATTTTAATATCGTGGCCACCTTCATGTACAGTTACCGTAATAGGCTTCCTTACCTCATCGGATTCTGCAACTGCCTTCAACTTGATGCGCCTTGCTTCTAGCCAGTGGTGCTCGTTGTATGCCGATTTCAGCTGGCTTAGCGTAACACCCTGACCGTAATCCGCAGCATTAATGAACCACCCCTGCCCCACATAAATACCCACATGGCTCACGCCATGGCGGTACGTATTCTTGAAAAATACAAGGTCACCGGCCTGAAGTTGGTCCTTAGGAATTCGCCTGCCCATGTGAAGTTGTTCCGATGTGCAATGAGGAAGGTATATTCCCCATTTGCGGTATACAGCCTGAACAAACCCGGAGCAGTCAAAGCCGGATCTCGGCGACGAGCCTCCCCAACGATACGGCATACCACGGTAACTCAAGGCGGTACGTGTCAACAGCTCAGCCCGATCGTAGGACCGCTTGCTTGGCTTATGCTGCGTAGTTACAGCGGTTCCAGGATCTTGAGGTTTAGACTGGGAGGAGCTTGGCAAACCAGATGCTTTTGTGGATGGTAGAACAAAGGTTAGGGCGGAGAATATCACACACGGAGTTAAGATGATGCGATGTGAATACGCTTGTGCTTTTTTACCTGTCAATAGTCATGTTACCTTTCCCCGTAACGGGTAGTGCTTAACACCTATTTCTATTATGGCAGGAAAACGCAGTGCATAAAGGCATATTGACTAGACGAGTGGATATTCCTTTACAGTCTCTAAGAATTAGGTGAGATATGCGAGAGATTACGGCGTATATGTTAGACCAAAAGAGTTCCAGGAGAGTTTTTTTGGTGACTTTAGGGGTGTGCTATAGGCAAATTATTGGATTTTGGTTAAAATGTGTTGAATATGATAGTTATAGTGGCAGGAAGTAAGGTTTAATAATAGGCGAAATTCTGTTGAACACCAACCGTGCTCATCAAAATATGATATTCCCCCACTAACACAAGGAATTACTATGCGACGTTCTCTTAATCATCTTCTACTGGTAGGTTCAGCCTGCGCGGTACTCACATTAGCGCCGCTGCAGTCCTCGCTTGCTGCCAAGCGAGTTGCTCATAGCGTTGTTACTAAAACGGACTTTGCGGCACGCGTGGATCCTTTCATTGGCACCGGTTCGGGACCAGGCGGAAGCATCAACCTTTTCCCCGGACCATCTGCTCCATTTGGCATGGTTCAGATTAGCCCGGACACCGAACCACAGGGCTACGGCTACCACTATTGGGAGCATACCATTCAGGGTTTTAGCATGACTCACATGAGCGGCCCTGGCTGCAGCAACGAAGGAGATGTATTCTTCACGGCAACAACCGGTGCTGTACACACTCAGCTCAAGAATATAGAGTCCCCGTATAGTCACTCAGGCGAGACCGCACACCCCGGTTACTACAGCGTCATGTTAAAACGGTGGTCCATTGGTGCCGAGTTAACAGCATCGACACGAGTGGGCATGGCACGGTTCACTTACCCAGCCGGTACGCGTGCGAATTTCCTGGTTCCCATCAGTCACACACTTAACTACACTACAGGTGCGAAGGTAAGTATAGTCGGTGATGACACCATCGAGGGCTATGTAGACGATCGGTGCTTCTGTGGCAGCCCGCATGTTTACCGCGTCCACTACATCATGAAGTTTAGCGAGCCGTTCACAAGCCACGGTACGTGGATGAACGGTACCTTTTCGCCAGATACCACTACTATGCTGCAAACGCACGATGACCAGTGGGATGGCGGGTATGTCAGCTGGCCGGCAACTAGTACTAAACGGGTCATTACGGTTAAGATTGCAATTTCCTACGTCGACCTTGCCGGAGCTGTGAAGAACCTAAAAGCGGAGGCAAACACGGTTTCGTTCAACACGATGCATAAGCGGGCCACAGCAGACTGGAATCGTGAACTATCTGTAGTAAACGCCGAGGGAGGCACAACTGCCGAGCAGACCGTGTTCTACTCGGCACTCTATCACTCGCTGCTAACGCCCTGCATCTTTAATGACGTGGACGGAAAGTACCTTGGGTTTGACGACAAGGTTCACCACATACCTGCCGGCCATAACGTATACTGCAACTTCTCTGGGTGGGACGTTTACCGCTCTCAACTTCCGCTTGTAGCTTTGCTAAAACCGGCAGCAATGGCCGATATGTGCCAGTCGATAGTGCTGATGTACCAGCAGGGCGGATGGATTGACCGATGGCCCCAGATTAACCACTACACGAATGTCATGTGTGGCAGCCCTCTTACAACCGTAATGTGCACGGCCTGGATGGATGGTATTCATGGTTTTGACATCAAGGCTGCTTACCAGGGAATGTTGAAGGATGCCACGCAGCCAGCAC
>JAJZFK010000138.1 GCA_021805405.1 bacterium | reverse complement strand
GCGTCTGCGCGCAATCCGGCCAAAGAATACACCGCTAACCAAGGATAATATTGTGAGGTCGGTGGCCGAAAGGTGCCCAAATATCTGGGCCGGGTGCAGCATCACCGTAACTGGCGGAGGTGCGCCGCACGTGAGCTGGGCCACAACACCGGCCACAATGCAGGGTAACAGCACTGGGTATTCAATTCTGCCCAGGTATAGCACCTCCACGCCAAATAGCGCTCCAGAAACTGGCGTACCGAAGACCGCTGCAAACCCTGCAGCGATGCCGGTAATAACAAGCCTTCGCCTATCTTCGTCCGATAGTCGGAGAATATCTGCAAGCGGGCTGCTAATGCCGGCACCTATTTGTGCGGCGGGGCCCTCCTTACCTGTTGACCCACCAAATGTAAGTGTAACAAGGTTAAGAAGCAGCCTAAGCGGTATTGCTGTCCATCGGAATCTGCCGCTCTCTTCATGAATTGCATTTATAACCTGGTCGGTACCTTCCTCGGCAATATATTCACCGTTTGCATTAGCCGGAGATAACTTTCGGGATAGCAGAGTGAGGAGTGGCAAAACGACGGGAAGAAGGTAGAACGCGTAGAGGCCCGTAGACGCGAAACGATAGCTAACGCTTAAAAGTTCGTTGAGGATGTACAGGTAGGTCTTTACTCCAAGGCCGGTAAAAACCCCCACCAACGCACCAAGGATGCTCCATTTAAATGTGCTCAGAAGGAGAACTGCCTGCTCCGTGTACCACCGGGACTCGGCGTAAAGCTCTGGTGATTCACCGGGGGGCACCGGGCTGTACGTCTCAACTCCGGATACCTCAGGACGGGATGGTTTGTTAACGCTCGGCAAGGGGATCTCCTAAAATTGGTGGGCGCTAACGGCAATTGCCTGCCTGAATTTCATCGGGCTTAGCTGGGCTACAGTGCCATCCGCAAACACCACAATTGGGATTTGCTGTCCTTGCATTCCCGCTGCATCCTTGAATGAACCGACAACATTAGAGCGGCTGGTAGTGCACTCATAGGCAAATATGAGTTTGTGCGCGGCACGAACCCTATTTAAGGACACGCCTGCTGCCAAAGAATTCATAGCAAACCCGGCACCATCGTGAAACGGTGCACCAACTATATGTAACGATGGACCACCCGCCAACCTGTCAAGCTTGGTTTCCCACCTGTCTGCAGGGGGCAGCGTGTCGTGGTTATCCGAGAGATATAGTGAAAGGGCCGCTCCAATGGCATGTGCGGCAGTAATCTCGGTATCGTTGTGCATTGCAACCTGGCGATGATACCACTGGAAGGCGGATGCTACAAGCAGCAACCCGGTGACAGGCAGGGTAAACATCCAGGGTCGTAATCGCCTTCGCTTTTTGGGGGAATCTAAATTATCCACATTATAGAATTATTGCACATTCGTGTAAATTGAGGAAGCTCGTGTAAGTTTATCGTTTTGCTAAATTAGCGTTTCTAATTAGCAATGCAACGAAGTTTCATTTTGCTTGGAGTATCTCTATGCTAATATAAACGTAGTGCGAATGTGAATCTTGTAACGGGCGCTCAATTGTGCCTTCAATAGACTGGACAATGCTTATGGAAAGTTATGAAACTTTCGAGTACGACGTTCTGGTTATCGGGTCTGGCGGCGCGGGCCTTCGTGCAGTCATTGCTGCGCGGGAAGCGGGTTGTACAGTTGGAGTTGTCTGCAAGTCTCTTCTAGGGAAAGCCCACACTGTTATGGCTGAAGGGGGAGTTGCCGCAGCTCTTGGAAACATGACCAATCCAGATGGAACTAAAGAAGGCGACAGCTGGAAAGTTCATTTTGTAGACACTATGAAGGGCGGCGCGTTTCTTAACAACTGGCGCACAGTTGAGATTTTCACAAAGGAGGCGCCAGAAAGGGTGCTAGAGCTCGAGCAGTATGGCGCAGTTTTCGATCGTACCCCGGAGGGCCTGATTGCTGAGAGACCGTTTGGAGGGCACAAATACCGCCGCCTGAACCATGTTGGCGACCGTACGGGGCTGGAGATTATTAGAACATTACAGGATCGTGCGGTTGGCGTGGGCATGACCGTGCACATGGAGACTACGTGCACAAAGCTGCTTACTGAGAGTGGTAGGGTAACAGGCGCATTTGGCTATTATCGCGATACTGGCAACTATGTGGTCTTCAAAGCCAAATCAGTCATTCTTGCTACCGGTGGTTGGGGCAGAATGTACAAGTTTACGTCAAACTCCTGGGAGGGTACTGGCGACGGTTTAATGATGGCATATGAGGCCGGCGCAGAACTCCTCGATCTAGAGATGATACAGTTTCACCCAACCGGCATGATATGGCCGCCAGGTATGCGGGGCATTCTTGTTACGGAAGGCGTACGAGGCGAGGGTGGCATTCTTCGTAACAAAAACGGTGAACGGTTTATGTTCAACCCCAAATACATGCCGGATCTGTACAAGGGGCAGTTCGCCGAGACTGAGGAGGAAGCTGCACGCTGGCTGGATGACAAGCAGAATAATAGGCGTCCACCGGAACTGCTTCCGCGTGATGTTGTTGCGCGCGCAATCTACCGCGAAGTGGAGGCAGGCAACGGCTGTGAACACGGTGGCGTGCAGCTGGATGTAACCCACCGCGGTGCCGAATATATCAAGCGTAAGCTTCCCAGTATGTATGAACAGTTTCATGCTATGGGCGGCGTTGATATTACAAAAGAGCCTATGGAAGTCTATCCAACTGTGCATTACACCATGGGTGGCCTTGCAGTAGATCCTGAGACCTGCGAAACAAGCATACCCGGTCTGTTTGCGGCAGGCGAAGTTGCTGCCGGCCTTCACGGTGCCAACCGGTTAGGCGGTAATTCGCTTTCGGATATCATTGTATTTGGTAAGCGGGCTGGTGAATACGCTGCGGCATTTGCATCTAAGAGCGGTTTTGGCGATGTGAATGAAGCGCAGATCGCAGAAGAGCAGGATTACCTTACAGAGCCAATAACGGCTGCCGATGGTGAGAGCCCTTATGTAATACATCAGGAACTGCAGGAAACAATGCAGAAAAACGCGATGATTGCAAAAACCGAGCAGACGCTGCTTACGGCACTGGAGAAGATTCAAGAGCTGCAGAAGCGAGCCAAGACTATCAAAGTTGCTGGCGACAGGTACTTCAATCCAGGTTGGCATGCCGCAAGGGATGTGAGGTTCATGCTGCGTACATCCGAGATAATCGTTCGTTGCGCTCTGGAACGAAAAGAGAGCAGGGGTGCCCAGTGGCGACTGGATTTCCCAGATCGAGAGGATGCCACCTGGGGCAAGGTGAACCTTATTGCCTGTAAAGATGGCGACAGAGTGAAAATCGTGCAAAGACCGCTGCCAGAGATGCCTGCAGAACTCAAGGCACTGTTCCAGGAGGGCAAATAGTGTGGAAAAAGTAACCTTGCGCGTTTTTCGAGGTGACAAAACTGGCGGCGAAATGGTCACCTACGAGGTACCAAAAGTTCCTGGAATGGTCGTTTTGGATGCCATTCACCAGATCCAGCGGGAACAGGATACCACCCTAGCATGCCGATGGAACTGTAAAGCTGCAAAGTGCGGGTCGTGCAGCGCAGAAATTGATGGAAAACCGCGGCTCATGTGCAAAACATCCGTAGATGAATTCGCGGGAGCACCCATTACAGTGGGTCCAATGCGCGCGTTTCCGCTGGTACGTGACCTGGTCACCGATGTTTCGTGGAATTTCAAGATGGCCGCCAAAATTCCGCCCCTTCAGGTAGTACCGGAGATGGCCGGTAAACCGTTTGTGCTTCAGCAGGAAGACGTAGACCGGGTGCAGGAGTACCGTAAGTGCATAGAATGTTTCCTGTGCCAGGATGTTTGCCATGTCATTCGTGAGCATAATCGTAAAGATGCCTTTTTTGGGCCCCGGCAGATGGTGAGGATTGCCGGACTTGAGATGCACCCTGCAGATAATATTAACAGGCGTGAGCAGTTAAAGGGCGAGGCTGGAGTGGGAATGTGCAACATAACGAAGTGTTGTACCGAGGTGTGCCCCGAGCATATTCATATTACGGACAACGCAATAATCCCATTAAAAGAGCGTGTAGCGGATGACTTCTACGATCCTGTTGCGGGTCTGCTGCGCTCCATTGGCATCCTTCCGCGTGACAGGAAGGCACCATTCTCGTCTGTACCTAACGACACTACCAAAATAGCATCGCAGGGGAGCGGCAAGAAATCTGGTTAGCCGCCCACGTTCTGTCCTAGCGTGATTGGGAGCCGAAGAATTATCGGCTCCTATTTCTTTCCCGGGAAGATTAGGCGAACGACTGCCATCATTTGTGGTGCAGATGCGGAGATAGAGGAACTGGTGCCGGTGCCGTCGAATTGTCGGCCGATGGGGTAAGGTACAGCCTGGGAGGACGGTAACATGACCGGTCGCGATACCTTCCTTCGAGCAGCAGCTTTGGTGGATAGATTATCGACGGTAGTGGGCGTTAGTCCGGCATTCATTCGTGATAATCCGTGGATTAGTAGCTGCAATCTACTGGTAGGCATCTTTAGCGTAATTGTTGTGCTGCCGTGGCCTGTTGGCCCAGGGGTCAATGGCACCACCTGGCCGCCAAGTCCGTGAACAAACAGCTTAAGCACCTTCATTTCGCGATTGTCTGCTGGAAGCACCATCGCCACCTGCAGGGCAGGGCTGGGTGCCTGTGCAGGCGTTGCGTG
>JAJZFK010000080.1 GCA_021805405.1 bacterium | reverse complement strand
ACACAAGCACGACAAAAAAGTAGGTCAAAAAATACGGTGCGATGTGAGCCGAACCAGGCGGGCGATTATGTTTGGTAGCTCGCTAGGCGCCGAATGTCGGGCAGAGTGGATGGAGACGAAGGGGCCCTCAGTTTTCTACAGGTGTCCACGCGCTGCCATTTGCTGCGGATTTTTGTACCGCGCCAATCACCCTCTGGACTGCAAGGCCATCGGTGAATGTTGGCGAGTAAGGGGAGCCCGGCCCTCCCTGCTCTTTGCTGTTAATTGAGTTTACGAAATCATACAGACACTGAATATGGAACTGGAGCCAGCCAACGGTATTCTTTACAGCACCCAATGCATACGGCTGCGGAAACCGTGCTACAGTCTCGATTCGTTTAATACCGCGATCACCGCCAAGTGCGGCTTCCGGTTCGCGCGCGTCATACACCTCTAGCCAGTTTGGATCCATGAGATCAAACGATATACTGCCGTTGAGTCCGTGCAATTGCACAACAAGTTGATCCTGCACGCCCGTTGCCAGCCGCGACGCCTCCAGTGTACCCACTGCACCACCTTCCAGTTTCACCTGCGCAATGGCGATGTCGTCAACATCTACAGGAGTGAGCTGCCCGTACCCGTTTGGACGCTCGCCAATTAGCGTTTGAAGCGTTGCAGATACTGCCGCCCATTCGCCGCCGCGCTCTACGCCAGTGGCCGATCCGGTAAGAAAGCGAACAAGGTCGATTGCATGACTGCCCAGGTCCGCAATAGCGCCGCCTCCGCTCCTCGCCATGGAGAGCCGCCAGGTGTGCTTACGCTCAGCATCGATGTAGCCGGCATGTAGGTACTGCGCCCGAAATCCCGTGAGTTGGCCCAAAAAGCCCGATTCTGTAAGCTGCCGTGCACGCATGATTGCAGGAACAAAGCGGCAGTTGAAAGTCATCTGGCAAACGACGTTGCTAGAACGCGCCAGTGCTGCTAGTTCTGCTGCCTCTGCTGCATCCAGCGCTAGCGGCTTGTCGCAGTAGACGTGTTTACCCGCGAGTATCGCATCTCGGCAGATTCTGAAGTGCGTGTCGTTAGGCGTGCATATATCGATGATGTCGATGCCTGGGTGTTGAAGAAGGTCCTGGTAGCTTCGTGTATGAAACTGAAAACCAGCCTCCTGTACTGCGCTTAATCCAGATGCCTGCGAGGCGGTTGAAACTCCAACTAACTCGGTTTGTAACGGCAGGGGCCGGTAAAAGAGCGGAATTGAGCGATGCGCGTGGGCGTGTACTCTGCCAATGAAGCCATAACCAGCGATGCCGACACCTATTTTGCGCAATAAAATCGCTCCCAAAATAATAGGGCCTGCCGATGTTTAAGCCGGCAGGCCAATTTCCACTGTTAACCAACATAGTGCCGAGGACAGGACTTGAACCTGCAAGCCTTGTGAGCATACGCACCTCAAGCGTACGTGTCTGCCATTCCACCACCTCGGCGATTGCACACAGCGAACATCCGCAGATAGGGATACGGGGAATTGAACCCCGGTTTAAGGACTGAAAATCCCTCGTCCTAACCTCTAGACGATATCCCCCCGGTTGCGGTTGAGCAAACTGGAGCACAGCGTCGGCGCGGTGAAGATGTGCCTTTGCGCATCGTCACCCCGGGAAACCCGACTATCGGGGTGACAGGATTTGAACCTGCGACCTCACGGTCCCGAACCGTGTGCTCTACCAAGCTGAGCCACACCCCGTGACGCTGACCAATTTGCCTGTTTCGTATTATACCGCAGCGGGTAATCTTCGTCAAGGTTAGTGCTGCCACTCGTTTAAGCGGACTGGCGTAGGCGTGCTGATCACTGGCAGGAATTGTAGACCAGGGTGCTATCGTCTGTGGCCTATGCCTAAATCTTCACGTTGTGGAAGTTGGAAATGAGGTGTTGGGAAAATGCGCTTTCGGTACCGCTTTTGGTGTGACCGAAGCACTGAGCAATCGCATTTAAATGCGTAATTCACTGTTTGTGTACGCAGTTTGTAGACTGCTTTGTCTAATTTGCCGCAGGCAATAACCGGGTGGGCAGGGAGTTTGTGCCGAAGTTGCTACGGCTGGTCTAGCGTTCTGCTGTTGTTGACGTGCAGGCAGTGACAGTGTATAATTAAAAGATTAGAGCTATGATGACAAGCCGGTTTCACAGGATTTTGGCTGCACATAGCAGGGGATAACTTTACGTGAGCGAGGATTTGCTGTTTGAAGTACATATGCAGTGGGGCGCGCAACCTGTTCACTTGCAGGCTAGCCGCGCCCATGAACTGCCCGAAGATGCACCGGTAACGTCGGTGCATATCGTTGCGCTTCTTGGCGGCAGAGTACTTGTAGTATGTGATCGGCGTGGTGTCTTTGGCTACCCCGGCGGGCGGCTAGAGCCAGATGAGTCACGCGATGCAGCAATGACTCGTGAAGTCTACGAAGAGGCTGCAGCGTATCTGAACCCGGAGTACAATCTTTTCGCAACGATGCGCATTGAATGTACGTCCAAATTACCGGGCCGCACATACAATCACCCGTTTACCTACATGGGCCTCTATGCAGGAACGGTACGGTCGCTCGATCCAATACGGAGGGATCCTGCAGGAATCGTTACCAGCCGCTCACTGTTTACGCTAGATGAGTGCCGTAAAAACCTGCAGCAGCATGACCGCATCCTGCTTCGCGAAGCGCTTCAGAAATTATGCACCCAGCCCACGGGACGTCGTGCAGTGGCACGGTTTCTATGCTGTGAGCCTGTAGAAGTACGACAAGTACTTAAGGCGATGCGCGAGGATAGCGCCTGATGCCGAACTCCACCGGCCGGCTTGTCGTTGCCATTACCGGGGCAAGCGGTGCGCCGTATGCCGTAAAGTTCCTGCAGGAGGCTGCAAAGCTCTACCGGGAAGTCTACGTGATGGTGACTGAACAGGCACTTCAGGTCATTGGCGTAGAGACCGGCCGTGGGGTTTCATCCGACAAGCTTACTTGCGAGGCGCTGCTGGGAGAGAACTTTCCCTCTATAAAGTTTGCAGACAGGCGTAATTTCTTCACACCGCCTGCCAGCGGGTCGTACCGCCATGATGGTATGGTGATCGTGCCCTGCTCAATGGGTACCGCCAGCCGCATTGCTGCTGGTACGAGCGACGACCTCATTACACGGGCGGCGGACGTTTGCCTGAAGGAGCGTCGTCGGCTCATACTCGTACCACGCGAAACACCGTTAAACCTTATTCACCTGCGCAACATGGTGACACTTGCCGAGGCGGGTGCAACCATCCTCCCCGCTGCGCCTGCGTTCTACCATAACCCCAAATCGATAGATGACCTGGTCGATTTTGTGGTTGCGCGCATCCTGCAGCAATTAGATGCCCCGCACTCACTTGTCGCCGAATGGCAAGTGGCTAAACAATAACATGCTTAGACGTCTTCGCATGATCCTTGAGATGATACGGTTTGAACATACTATCTTTGCGCTGCCATTTGCCCTCATTGGCATGTTGCTGGCATCGCGGCAGAGTGGGGTGGCTATCTCAGCCCACATTGTGCTCTGGATACTTGCGGCCATGGTGGGTGCGCGCAGTGCGGCTATGAGTTTCAACCGCCTCGTCGATGCGCCACTCGACGCGCAGAACCCACGCACCAAGTCACGGCATATTCCGTCCGGGCTGTTAACCAGGGGCCAGGTTGGGGTATTTCTCATTGTCAGCATAGGTCTGTTTGAGATGGCCGCCTGGCAGTTGAACGCCCTGTGCCTTCTACTCTCGCCGGTGGCGTTGTTTATTGTGCTTGGCTATTCGTATACCAAGCGCTTTACTTCGCTTTGTCACCTGTTCCTCGGCCTCGGCACGGGGATTGCGCCCATAGGTGCATGGGTGGCAGTTACGGGCAGACTTTCGCTCATCGCGTTGCTACTAGGCCTGGTAGTCCTGCTATGGATTGGAGGATTTGACATAATCTATGCCCTGCAGGATTACGACCACGACATACAATCCAGTGCCATGCACTCGCTCCCCAAGCGCATTGGTAAAGCCGCTGCATTGTGGGTGTCACGTACAATGCATGCCTGCATGATCACCGTGCTTGTATTGATTGGCTCCTTGGCCCACCTGCATTCACCTTACTATATTGGCGTACTACTGGCGGGCATCCTCATCATTTGGGAGCAAAGCCTGGTTAAACCAGACGACATAAGGCGAGTAAATGTTGCGTTTTTCACGCTCAATGGGTGGATAAGCGTCTGCTTGTTTGTTTGTGTGTTGCTAGACAGTGTCATGCACCTCTAAGAGTCTTTTAGCCCGTGAACTTCGCAATTCACTGCGAGGTCTGTTAAGTCGCGCGATCATTTTAGCGCAGCCCGTTGTGAGTTATACCAACATATCGTTAATGCCAACTGTTATTAATGAGGCACGGTGACTTCCGGATTCGTGAGGAGCTATTACCCCTATGTCCTTCAATTCCTAAAGGGATAAAATAGTTCCCACGCACTTCCCCGCTGCAAATTGTGTGAACGCTCACGGTTGTCGCACTATTTTCCACAGTAGAAAAACCTTGGTAACCCTTCTAGCACGTGATGACTCCCTTATAACCCCTGTAAATTTACCGGTATTGGCGGCTCTTAGCGCAGGAAACGGGGGGCCCAATAAAGAACAGTGGTGTATAAAAGTTAACCTTCGCATATCGCTGAAGGAAATTCTGGAGTGTAACGTATGACGC
>JAJZFK010000250.1 GCA_021805405.1 bacterium | reverse complement strand
AAGGTGAACCAGTACGAAACCCAGAGAATTCTTGACGATTTTGAGGCTTATGGGTTTCAGATCACCGAGTTTAACAAGCCTGCTGATGTCTACATAATCAATACCTGCTCGGTTACACAAGCGGCGGAGCGCAAGTCGCGGCAGCTCGTTCGAAAGTTAGCTGCCACTAACCCGCACGCTCGCGTTGTCATGACGGGATGTTACGGTGAGATGGCGGCAATAAAGGGAGAGATCATTGAGGAAGCCCACCTCATTGTTCCGAATTCCCAGAAACTGAAGACTCTTTCACACGTGTTGCAGTCGTTTCCGCACCTTCAAATGCATACAGAAGAGCTACCGGGCACCCCTGTCCCCAAGTACCGCCGTAGAACGCGGGCTAACCTGAAAGTGCAAGATGGCTGCAACGTATTCTGCACGTTCTGTTCAATTCCATTTACACGCCGTATAATGGCCTCACGCCCTATTGAGGAGTTGCTTGAGGAAGCACGAGTGCGTGCCACGCAGGGATATCGCGAAATCGTGGTTACGGGGGTACTGGTAGGTGCTTACGGGCAGGACAGCCTTATGCAACCGGGTGTGCCTCACCAGTGGCGACCGGGTGACGAGATGCTTACGCCGGACCTGGCGGACCTACTTCTGCGGCTTGCGCAGGTACCCGGTATTGAACGTGTACGGCTAAGCAGCGTAGAGCCCACACAGATAACGGATAGACTGCTGCAGGCGTTCGCAACCGAACCAAAGCTCTGCAGGCATCTTCATATCCCTCTGCAAAGTGGTGATAACGGGGTACTAGCCGCTATGAACCGTCCCTACACGCGTGAGTTTTACCTGGAGCGATGTATGACAGCACGGAAGCTCATGCCAGATATCGCGATCACTGCGGACATAATGGTAGGTTTTCCCGGCGAAGACGACGCGGCGTTCAGCAACACCTGCTCAATGGTGGATGAGGCAGGCTTTGCGCGTGCTCACATCTTCCGATATTCTCCTCGCCAGGGTACTCCCGCTGCAGAATTCGTGACACAAGTGCCGGAAGCAGTAAAGGAATTACGCAGCAAGGAACTAGCCTCGGCTTGCGCGATTTCGCAACAGCGATTTATACGGCAGTTTATAAACGCGAGTTTGCAGGTTTTAGTAGAGGGTAAGGGCGCAGCCACTGGTGACAGTGACGGAGTTTCTGGCAACGATGGAAACGTCGATGATACTTCGGCAACTTCTATCAGTGGATACAATCTACTGAGTGGTTACACCAGCAACTACATTCGTGTGCAGTTCACGGGCGGCAGCCACCTGGCAGGCACACTAGTGACCGTACACCTAACCGAACAGACGAGTGATGGTGCATTGGGCGAAGCCGGCGGTGCACATTTCGGCCCTATGGAAGCACCTCCAGATGCCACATTTATCCCGTTAGCCGCATTCAACGGCGACCTCGCAGAGTCGCATTCTCGGTAAACCATTTCACTGCGGAGGTATTTCAACCTTAGTAGTCATTGACAACCGATATCGCCAGGCACGACGTATCGTCAAATTTCCGGTATAGTAACAGGTATTCGACAAATTTCGGTAGTAGTGTGAGGGCACTGCGTAGTTCAAGATGCACGTTAGCCGGCATCACACTTCAATGCCATTCCTTGTGCCATCGGTATGGTTGACCGCCTGCCGAAGATGCGTGAAACCTGAATCGCCGCGAACCAGTCGATTAGAACAGATGCACTAGAATTTGAAAAGAGATTGCTATGAGACCGGATGACAGAGATTTCGATATTATCCTTCCCCAAACAATGCGCAAGATGTCTGACAACAAAAGCATTCAGAAATTTAACCGTGGGGTCACTATTATAGTTGGCCTGCTGTTTATTCTGGTAGTCCTTTTACACAACGGAGTGCCACTCTATACCGATTGGCTCTGGTTTCGTGAAGTACACAGTACACAAGTGTTCTGGACTGAAGTGGTTGCCAAGTCCATCTTGTTTGTCCTGTTTGCAGCAGGCTTTTTCCTCCTCTTCTACTTTAACACCCGCATGGCGCTTCGCCTGTCGCCGGAGTCATCCAGAACGCTCCTTGAGGATAGGCTGGGCAAGGAACTCGCGGATTCGCTGTACAGGTGGTCGGGTATCGGCCTTTTTATCGTCTCGCTGTTCCTAAGCCTTTGGGCCGGAAGAATGGCCAGCAATTCGTGGGCCGACTGGCTGATGTTCACACACGTTCAAAGCTTTCATCAACTGGATCCTGTTTTTCATCGCGATATAGGCTTTTATATTTTTCAACTCGACTTTCTCGAGTTCTTCACCACATTTGCAATGCTTGCTGCAGGGGTAACGCTAGCTGCCGTAATCACACTCCATGTTATCAATCAAACAATTCAGTCAACTGCCAAATTGCACATGCTTCCCAAGCCCGTTCGGTCGCAGCTGTTTATCTTAGCCGCGCTGCTGCTTGCATCGCTGGCGAGCGTAACATGGCTAAGCCGCTACGGACTGTTACAAAACGACAACGGTATCTTTACTGGTCCGGGTTATGTCGACATCCACGCGGCACTTCCCGCGTTGGATGTGCAGGTCTTCTTTCTTGTCGCTGCTGCAATAGCATGCCTGCTCGCACTACGGGGTACATCGCTGCGCGCGCCAGCGGCTCTCACAGCACTCTGGCTGGGTACAGTCTTCATAGGGAATGCACTTCTTCCCGGTCTGTTGCAAAGCCTAATTGTTAACCCAAACCAGTTGAGTAAAGAGACTGAATATATCAAGCGCAACATAAAATTCACGCGCGATGCCTACAACCTCCAAAGCGTTACGGAGGTCGACAACTACCCGGCAACGGAATCGCTGACGGCAGCAAACCTCAAGGCTAATGAAACCACGCTAAACAACGTGCGACTGTGGGATCACCGTTACCTGGGTAAAGTTTACGAGCAGTTGCAAACGATAAAGCCGTACTACAAGTTTAAGCAGACGGATGCGGACGGCAGCCTGCACGACGATATAGACATCGATCGCTACATGTTTAAAGGAAACTTGCGCGAGGTAATGCTTGCCGCACGCGAGATGGATCCAACATCCCTTCCATCCAGTGCGCAAACATGGCAGAACAGACGCCTGAGCTATACCCACGGCTATGGGCTGGTAATGTCACCGGTTAATCGAGCCGTACAGGGCGAGCCCGAATATTTCGTAGATGGATTTCCTCCCAAGTCCAGCGGCGCAGCCACAGGCCTCACGGTAAATCAGCCAGAAATCTACTACGGAACACTAAACAATGGGGCGGTTTACGTCGACACGCAGCAGCCTGAATTCGACTATCCCTCTACGAGCGGCGAAGGTAGCGGACAGGACCACTATAGTAACTTCCAGGGCATGGGTGGTATCACGATAGGGAACTCCCTGCTGCGCAAGGTTGCGTTTGCCGTTAACAGAGGCGACTGGAACCTGCTTCTTGCCGACAACCTAAAACCCACAACGCGTATTCTCTTCCGCCGGGATATTCGAGAGCGCATCCGACTTGCGGCACCGTTCCTGCAGGAGGATACAGACCCGTATCTCGTGGTGAATCAGGACAATGGTTCACTAGTATGGATGGTGGACTGCTACACGGTTTCTTCCAATTACCCCTATAGCACTCCTCACAACATTCCCGTAGCTCCGGGTGCCTACGAACAGCTTAACTACATTCGTAACAGCGTAAAGGCTACGGTAAATGCGTACAACGGTGAAATCAATTTTTACCTGGCCGATCCTGGTGACCCTATTGCACAGGCATGGAGCCACATATTCCCTGGTCTTCTTAAGCCATTTAGTGCGCTTCCTCCTGGGCTGCGTGCCCATGTGCGCTATCCGGAAGATCTGTTCCGGGTTCAACGCGCCATCTATGCAACCTACCATGTAGACGACCCACGTATTTTCTACCTGAAGGAAGATGCATGGACTATACCGCAGGAGCCCACCAGCGATCCTAACGCGGCCGACCAGTCCATGAGCCCTTACTACGTGGTTATGCACCTGCCTGATCTAGCTGGCGACCCAGCCAACCTACAGAGCAACGGCCCGGAATTTGTGTTAATGAGCCCGCTATCGCCTATTAATAAAGAGGCGCAAAACATTATGGGATGGATGTGCGCACGGTGCGATCCAGCTCATTACGGTCAATTGGTGCTATATAGATTCCCACAGCAGGCATCCGTACTTGGCCCGGCACAAATCGTTCAACGCATAAACAGTGACAAGGTTATATCACCGCAACTATCGCTTCTGCGAAGTGGTGGCTCAACTGCATCATTAGGTAACCTGCTCGTTATACCCATCGACAGGTCGCTACTCTATATCGCTCCGCTCTATGTCGAGGCGAGCACAACGTCTGGCACGCTCCCTAAACTTGCAAAGGTTATTGTGGCCACTAGCAACCGGGAAGTGATGGCCGACACGTTAGACGAAGCGTTGGCCGCGCTCTATCCTGGCTACAGCGCCAACGGGGCCCCAACCCAGGCATCAGGAACGCCCACAACGGCAAGTCAACCAACAGCGCTACCTCCTTCCAGCAGCGTTAACGCTGTTGCGCCTGCCGTTCGCGCCCTCATCGATCGGGCTCAAACACAATACACGACCGCGCAGGAGAAGCTGAAGAAGGGTGATTTCGCTGGTTACGGTGCTGCAACTCAAGCACTGCAGCAGACACTACAACAGTTACAACAGAGCACCAGGTAACTGGGGGCCATTACATTGCGGC
>JAJZFK010000547.1 GCA_021805405.1 bacterium | reverse complement strand
ATGAACGACCAGTTTGATACGGTTCACGGCTCGTGCGAGATAGATCCTGAGGTGCGATTTGAAGTAGCGCCTCCGCTTCATCCTGCTGCCTCCAAAAGAATAAGCCGACGGGGGCTGCTAGGGCGCGCTGCTGGAACAGCTGCTGCTGTTGGTGCATTGGAACTGCTCACATACTTTAATGCTTACGGTGCCCCTGCCCTTGGAACGAAGACGAGAGACATGCTGGCAGATAAGGCGAGTGAGGGAGATGATCCACACTTTCTAATTTACTGGTATGTTGAGGGGGGCTGGGACTCGTTTGATATGTTCAGCCCGCTTCTAACGGCGAACAATGTGGTGCATCGTTTACCATATAACCAGATAAGCGAAGAGAATTACCGTGTGTTGAAATTTGGTGAAGCAGACTACGGTATTTACAAGCAGGGCAATCTGAGATATGGGTATCTCGCCGAGAAGGGATCTTCGCTATTTAACGACATGGCAGTCCTTAGCTCCATGTCCACTGGCGAGTTTCATTCTGGCGAGCGCTTAAACTGCCACATGGGGCACTATGACCTCGTCCTAACTGACGACCGCCAGCCAGATGAGCGTGATGTTCTGCAGGCATTTGCAGAGGAGTATGGTAGGCCGTATCTGCTTCCCAATATTGGATGGTTCTGGTGGCTTGCAGATGGCGAGTTGAATGAGCAGCAGTATACTGGCCGTAAGGGCTTTTATGCCGACTTAGGGCCAACATGGGCGCACACCATCTACGCAGGCACACCTGCAAATTTGCGCAGGTTCCTCATTCGCATGCAGGCGGCATCTACCAATGTCGTCAATCAGCAGGTAAACAGGTTCGTAGACGACCTCTCGCCTAAGCTTACAAAAGACTGTTCCATGGAAGCCGTAAAGAGCTACAATTCCGCCTTAGGAATTTATCAGAACCTGGCGCAAAGTGGTGGAGGGCTGAACAGGTCCATGCTTGATATGCTGTTTCAGGACCCCGTGTTGAAGGAGAAATTTAATGTTCACCCGGAAGATGAGTTAATCACATATACCAGTGTAAACAACCAGAAGGCACGAACGAAATTTACTCCGGCTACCAATGTTCAGGCGATGATGGCATATGAACTGATGCGTGCCGGTCTTTCTACGAGCTTCTTTATTGAAACGCGAAACATACGTGAATTTGACAGTCACCGCGGGCGTGGATCGCTGTGGTCACCGGATGGTAAGGTTCCTTACGGCCAGACTGATCAGCTCGCTATGATGAACACTCAGGTATGGCAGCCACTCACTACTCTTGTGGAACTGCTTAAATCGACGCCATACAAGAACACAGGAAAGTGCCTGTGGGACTTCACGAATATTGTAATTACTTCCGAATTTGGTCGAACAATAAGTGGTGATGTCAGCGGTATCCAATCGATGAAAATACCGATGAATAAAATCACAGACATGATAAACGGTCAGGACGTATCGCAGCACTGGCATGTGACCTCGGCAGCATTTTTAGGGCCGAATGTAAGGGGCAATACGCAGTGGGGTGGTGTAGGCTCCCGCACGCACATGCCTATACCACTCATGGCAGATGGTTCTATGGATCCTGCGTACCATGCGGTCACCGGAGAGTTGTTACCGGGTCGTAAGCCTTCAACAAGCGCATGGCTGCCGGATCACGGTGACGTCTACGCTACTGCACTTTACCTTGCAGGAATAAACCCCAAAGGCAAGGGCAAAAATCAACGCCCACCAATGACCTATATCAAGCGCGTTTGAACTCATCATTATTGGCACCTCCAGACAAGACCAATGCCGTATCCGGCATTGGTCTTGTCTGTGTTTAGGCTTGTTGGCGCTATTTGTTTAGCAAATGTCATGTCTGTAGCGTAGAATAGTGGTGGTATATTATTTGGCCGGGAATTCTGCCATGTTGGCAGTGAGGATTTATGGACGCTCATTCACTACGAGTGCTGGAATTTGAGAGAGTCATCAAGATGCTGGCGGAGTGCACATCGTGTTCGCTGGGACATGAATTTGCACTGCAGCTAGAGCCGCTGCCGTATCCTGAGACCGTTTTACGAAGGCTGCAGGAAACGCGCGAGGCTCGACTGTTACGCGACCAGTCTGGTGGTATTCCGCTAGGTGGCATTTATGATCTCCGCGAAACACTGGAAAGGGCCCGCGTAGGCACACGGCTTGCCGGTATAGAACTGGTGCATACGCGATATACTGTAGAGGCGGCCCGCCGTATGCGTCAGCACCTCCTGAACCGGCGTGACAGGGCTCCTGTGCTGGCTGAGATGGGTAGTAACCTTCCGGCACCCCCGCTGCTTGAGTCGCGCGTCGATTCTGCCCTTACCGAGACTGGTGAGGTTAAAGACGGTGCCTCACCAGAACTGGCTCGCGTGCGTTCATCCCGCAAGCAGGTACAGGCACGGCTTTCGGACCGGATGCAATCGATCATCGCCAGTGAGCAGTATAAAACTTTCATACAGGATAGCGTCATAACCCTTCGTGAAGGACGCTATTGCATTCCGGTAAAAGCCGAATACGCTCGTGCGTTTGGTGGGCTGGTTCACGACTCCTCCTCTTCAGGTGCTACGGTATTTATGGAACCTGCGGCGGTGGTAGAACTAGGTAATGAACTTAAACAGCTAGCCATTCGTGAGGAGCAGGAGATAGACCGTATCCTGCGAGAACTTTCCGCAATTGTTGCGAGCCACTACACTGACCTGGTGAAGATGCTCTCTATTTTGGGCCACATGGACGTTATACACGCAAAGGCAGTACTGGCTGAAAAGATGCAGGCTAATGAACCGTCGCTGAACCGCAAGGGGATCATCCGGCTGTTTGAGGCACGGCATCCGCTTCTTGGTGATCATGTCGTGCCGATCAGTATTGAGGTTGGCGACCGCTTTACAACCTTGCTCATCACTGGCCCAAATACTGGCGGCAAGACTGTGACGCTTAAGACGATGGGGCTTCTCACGTTGATGACGCTTGCCGGTATGCAGATACCAGCTAGCAGAGACAGTGAAATTGCGATTGTGGAGCAGATCTGGGCGGACATAGGCGACGAACAGGATATAAGACAGAGCCTTTCAACTTTCAGCGCACACATGACCAATATTGTGCGAATAATGCGTGAGCTAAGCAGTAATGCGCTGGTGCTCATGGACGAGATTGGCGCGGGTACAGATCCGGCAGAAGGCGCAGCATTGGCACGCGCAATACTCGACAGGTTTTTGGAAAAGCACACCAGGGTAGTGGCCACCACGCATTACGGAGAACTCAAGGAGTACGCCTACTCAAGACAGGGTGTGGAGAACTCCTCAGTTGAGTTTAACCGTGAAACCCTTGCGCCAACTTACCGAGTTCTGCTAGGAGTACCTGGGTCTTCCAACGCACTCTACATTGCGGGCCGACTTGGACTCGATAAGCAGCTTATTGAGAATGCACGAGGGCATATCTCGCACAGAGAACTGGAGACTGGTAAGCTGCTAGAGCAGATTGAAGCATCCAGGCGGCGTACTGCTCAGGCAGAGCGCGAGGCACATAAAGCCCGTTCCGCAGCAACCAGGGCGCGCGATGAGTATGAGCAGCGCGTGAACCAGATTGCAGAGGTACAGCGTACAGTGAAACAGCAGGCGCAGGATGAAGCCCGCGAGATTGTTCGTAGAACCGCAGCCCGGGCGGATAACATCCTGCAGGAACTTCAGAAAATAAATAAGGGAAGCCGCAAGGGCCCTTCGGTAAAACAGCGCCTTAACAATCTGCAATCTGATGCCGTTCGGTCGCTAACACCTGTGCAAGAGGCCCAAGAGGAGGCACTTCCGTTTGATGCCAGTCATGTCTTTAAGAAGGGCGATAGGGTAAGGGTCACCTCGTTGAACCTGGATGGCAGTCTCACGGACGACCCTAAGGATGGAACGGTGGCCATACAGATAGGTTCGATGAGGGCTACCTTACCCCTCAATCAGCTGAGACCGCTGAGGTCTTCCGAAATAAATGACGAGGCGAAGGGCGGACCAGTTTCTGGCCGCAAAACAGGTGCTTCGGAAATCGCCCTGCGTAAGGCGATGCAGATTTCACCCGAACTCATGTTGAGGGCATTGCGCGCCGAAGAAGCGCAGATGATGCTGGACAAGTACCTTGATGACGCGTACACCGCTGGGCTAAAGCAGGCGCGCATCATTCACGGTAAGGGCACAGGAGCCCTGCGCAGAATTGTGCATGAGGCACTAAATAATCACCCTGCTGTGGAGGATTACGCAATTGCCGCAGAACGAGACGGTGGTGATGGGGCAACGGTTGTAAAATTTAGGGAGTAGAACTTATGTGGTGGCTTGCAATAGCTGGCTTGGGCCTGGTGGTTGGGGCGTTTGGCGCATGGAGCCAAGATGCGATGCGTGTATTCACCAAGACACTAGGCGTCCCGCTTGCATTGTTGATCGTGAGGCTTGCCTTTTCTAAAGTGGCACCTCCCGGTTTTGGCATGATATTTATTGATCTGCTTATTGTTGAAACGACAGCATTTTGTGGTGACTACGTTTTGGGGCTCATGCTAGGCAGGCATGGGCGCGATGGTATGCGTGAGGATTCCGTAGGGCACTAACATGCCTACGTTTAGTGCGTCGTATAACCTTCGTTGCCACGTGCATCAACAGGTGCGTAACTAATCGCACCGCGGCTAGTAGTGAAGGCTTTTAGTGGCCACCATGCCACGGCCGATTGCCGATAGC
>JAJZFK010000371.1 GCA_021805405.1 bacterium | reverse complement strand
AGAGCCAATTGATTAGAGTTGCAGTTTGTGGTGCAGCAGGTAGAATGGGGCGGGAGGTTGTAGGAGCAATTCACGCGGCCGAAGATGCAGTGCTCGTTGCCGCCATAGATCAAGGCTCGACCGGGCTGGATGCCGGTGAACTTGCTAGTTGTGGACCTTGCGGCGTTTACGTTGAGCAGGATCTCAGCGCAGCGTTGATTGCAAACAAGCCTGATGTTATGGTGGACTTTTCTATACCGTCTGCAGTGAAAGGGAACGCCATTACGGCATTGAATCACGGCATTCGACTGGTTATTGGAACCACGGGTCTTAGCGACACTGACTTGAGCGAGCTAAACGCGGTTGCCCTGCAAAACTCGACAGCCGTTTTCGTTGCCCCAAATTTTGCAATTGGCGCGGTGCTAATGATGGAATTTGCCCAGCGTGCGGCCAGGTTCATGCCCGATGTGGAGATCATTGAACTGCACCACGAACAGAAGGTGGACTCACCTAGCGGTACGGCAATGCTAACCGCGCAGCGCATAGGGAAGGAGCGACTTGCGGCTGGCGTTCACGCGGCGGCACTACCTGAAAACCAGAAATTTAACGCCAATGGTGCCCGAGGAGCCTGCGAGTTGGCCACTGGTGAGGTTCCAGTACATAGCGTACGACTTCCGGGATTCGTCGCGCACCAAGAGGTTATCTTCGGGGGGCCAGGTCAAATACTCACCATTAGGCATGACTCGCTTAACCGTGCATCCTTTATGCCCGGTGTATTAATGGCAGTACGCAAGGTTCGTGACCTACCCGCCGGGCTCACGGTTGGACTAGATGCCCTCATGTGAGCCTATGCAAGCCATAACGCTACCCGATTATCTTCGTGAGGATCTTGATGTGGTTTTTGTTGGTGCTGCGGCGAGCCTTTGGTCTGCAGGTGCGGGTCACTACTACGCTGGGCCAAACAACAGGTTTTACACCTTACTACATCGCTCATGTTTTACCGAGCGCCAATACGCTCCTACAGAAGACCAAGCACTACTTGATGTTGGCATTGGGTTAACCGGACTCATCAAGAATGTGGCCAGTAGTGCAAATCACCTTTTGCCCCCGCCAACGGAATCCCAAATTGCTGAGCTGCACGATAAACTACGGCACTATATGCCTCGGTGGATTTGTTACAATGGGCGTGATGTCTACCAGATGGTGCACGGTGAACCAAGTTGCGGCTGGGCGGAACAGGAACCTACGGCAGAAGGCAGCAGGGTTTTCGTGGCAATAAGCTCTAGCGCGAGGGCCGACAGGTGGGGCGCAGAGCGTTTACAGCAATATCAGGAGCTTTACGGGCTAATTCATACGAATACTGATTTGTAAACTATCATATCTTCAATGTAGTCGTTAGAATTGCACAGGCAACCAATTCCCGGTATAATATGACCGCTAAGACTACCATGTCATTGACGTAATGGATTGGCATGTTCAGCGGAGAGTTGAAGGTATTGATCCGGATTTGGTCTCGTTGCCAACTAATAAATATCGTGGACTCATCGGCTCCTTCGTGGCGTACTGCATTGCAAGCGTGACGATAGTGTCGGTTATATGGGGCCTGAAAGTTGGCAAGTGAATGGGTGAATTGGATTTGAGTCAAACCCGCAGCGCAAAGCTGCACGGCAACTGTGATTTAATGGAATCTAACCGGACTACTGACGATGCTATCGATAGGATCATCAAACAGTTTAAGTCAGTACGGCTCCTTACGAATGCAGTTAAAGCTCCGATGGATCGGAATAAAGTTGGTTCAATTCTTAATGAATGTGTTTGGCCACTACTCAACATTGACTGTGCGGCGTTTATTGCTTGCAATGCCCGAGGCGATATACCTGTAACCATCTCAAACTATTGTTGCCCGGATCTTAAAGTGGAGTTGCGTGAGTATAGCTTACAGAAGTTAATCTCATTTGCCGTCGAAAATTTACCTTCTTTAAACCCGGCGGCCTGCGATGGCCGTGGCAGTAATGAGGATTCACTATCGGAAACCTTGATTGAGTCAGATGGATCCGAGAGTTTCATCCTTGTACCGGTCTGTCAGGGTGCACGTGTTATTGGTGGATTGGCCTGCATGGCGACCTTTTGCAATGCATTTGCGGAAACGGATGTAGCTTTTTTGGAAGCTTGTGCTGCTTCAATAACAAGCGTACCATGTATTCAATCTCGTGCATTCGTTAGTGTTGGTGGTAAAGAAGAATTGCAGATTACGGGTTGTGATATTTTAAAGGATATCATTCTCGAAGCTGCACTTTCCCTGTCGGTTGACCTCATTTGTGCAATGGATACATCGTACGCCCTTACGTATTTCAACAACGCCTACGACGACTGCTTCTTTAGGCACCACGGTGTTCACCTAAGGCTTGGTGAGACGTTTTATAGTATTCTTGCTGGTTCACCAGTGGCCGACCAAATTCTAAGTGGCTGGAAACGTGCACTCGCGAACCAACCGGTACTTCATGAACGGCGTACTATTTCATATGGCGGACGGTCGAGCGTGTTTTCTACCTCAATAGCTCCGCTAGTTGACAACGGCGGAATGATTTGCGGTGCGGTAATGGTGATGAGGGACATTACAGAGCACCTCGCAGTTGGTATGCAGGTGAAACGCTCGCAGGAATTGCTTCAAAAGTCACAAAAAATTGCGCATTTAGGCAGTTGGGAAATGGACTTTTTGAGCGGTAAATTAACCTGGTCAGATGAGATGTTTGTAATACTTAATCTGGACAAGCAACATGATGTTCCCGATTTAGAACACCTGCTTCGTAAAATCCACCCCGATGATACCAGCAAGGTACAACAATGTTTCCGGCAATTTAAATCAACCGGACAGTCATACTCGCTTGATTTCCGAATCGTTCAAAATGGTGAAACACGGTGGTTTTGTAGCATGGGTTCCGCGAACTTCAATGAGACCGGAAACCTGTCGCTGCTGGAAGGCGTGCTCATGGATGTAACTAGCCGTAAGCATGCTGAAATACAAGCGGACAAATTGAGGCTGCAATTTACACAGTTTATGGATAACCCCAGCATTTTAGCATGGATTACTACCGTAGACACAAATATTGAATACATCAACAAGCCTTACGCTAGTATGTTTGGACTCCTGCCAAGCGACCTTGTAGGTAAATCAGGGTATGACATGTTTCCGGAAGAACAGTTGCAAGCGCTAATTGAACACAACAAACTAGTGGTTTCTACGGGTACAAGCCAGGAACTTGAGGAAACTTTAACTCGGCCAGATGGTACGCTTGGAACCTACCTCGTGCAGAAGTTTCCCATTACAAATGGACTGGGTGATACGCTTGTTGGCGGCATTGCGATAGACGTAACCGAACAGCGTGTGTTGCACGCGGAGCTTTTGCAGTCGCAGAAAATGGAGGGTTTTGGCCGACTTGCGGGCGGTATTGCACATGATTTTAATAACCTGCTGTCGGTAATCCTAGGTTATGCTGAATTAGTCCAGGAGAGCTACGATCCCCTTGAAGTTCAGGCATCGGTAACCCAGATACAGAAGGCTGCCCAGCGTGCGGCGGCGTTAACCAACCAGCTATTGTCTTTTGCGCGTAAGCAGATAGTGTCACCAAGCCTTGTTGATGTTGCCGACGTCATTGATAATACATTTACTATGTTAAAGCCGCTTATTGGCGAAGGTATTACATTTACTTCTCAAATTGAGCCCTCCACTGGGCAAGTACTCATTGATAGAAACCAGCTTGAGCAGGTAATAGTCAACCTCGTGGTTAATGCGCGCGATGCAGTTGGGGGACGCGGTACAGTAAAGATTTGCGTGATACCGCAACATTATTCCGGACCAGTAAGGCGGCCAGGATTCGAAATTCCAGCGGGAAATTATGCGCACGTAGAGGTGCATGACAACGGCACTGGAATGAGTGCGGAAACACTTGCCCATATGTTTGAACCGTTTTACACAACAAAACCGAGCGGTAAAGGTACGGGGCTTGGGTTGGCAACAGTCTACGGTATCATCAAGCAGAATCATGGATATGTATGGCTTGATTCAAAAATCAACCAAGGGACGACTGCTACGATCCTGTTACCGCTAAGCGATTCGGTACCGGTCCCCGCACATCCGGCTACCCCTAAGGTTAAGCCCGTAACAAGTGCGGTTATCATGGTGGTCGAGGATGAGCCAGTATTGAGAGTGCTTACAGTAAATGCACTTACGGTTCGAGGCTACAAGGTTGTGGAGGCAACTAACGGGCGAGAGGCAGTTAACCTTATCCGCGACCAGCACATACAGATCGACATGCTGGTTACAGACGCAAATATGCCTGTGATGGGTGGACTGGAGCTATCACGGCGGCTACGTCAGGATATCCCTGGACTTCCTGTAATAGTTGCCACTGGTTATTCTGAAGAGGTAACTTCTGCGAACAGCGAGGTTCCAGTTGACACAGTGTTTATGTTAAAGCCATATACGATGGCGAAACTCGCGGCCAAGATCGAAGAAGTACTGGAGAGGCACCAAAAGTAGGACATCCCGTTCAACGCGCTACGTCCTTGGCACCTTGTGCCCGGACTTCGCTGACGTACCACTTTTTGTCGAAAAGTGATAGGGGAGGCTAACAGCCGGGCAACAGTGGTTTAAAGGTAATTAACAAGCTTACCGGCTAATTCGCGGGCCTCATCTGCCGTAAGGTCACGCATCGGCGGCCGCACGGAGTAGCTAGGCAGTCCTCGCAACGCCATCACCGCCTTATTGACCGCAAATGGCGGGAACGCCGCAAGCACATTCAT
>JAJZFK010000411.1 GCA_021805405.1 bacterium | reverse complement strand
CAACCCTAAGTTACGATGCTGCATTGCAAATTGTTTGCGTAATGATGAGCTAACACAAATCATGCCAAGTTTGCTATTTTGGTAGCGCCGCGGAAGTTGCGTGGTCCCGGCTGTGATTCGAGATTGAAATATCTAGAATTCACCCGATTTTGTATAGCGTTATTGCGCCGGTTTTGTAGGTTGGGTGCCATCGACCGTTAATGGAGTACTTCCTAGTCAAATAGGTTCTTGAATTAGCGGATAGCAGGGTGAGCGTTGCCAACGTACAGTTTCTGGCATTAAGCTAGTTACTGTACGTTGGCATGCTGACTAGAAACTACTAAAGTAATTTCTAGTCAGCGGGTACGGAAAGTCACCACCGCCTGGTAGAACTTCCTGGACATTACCCGTCCAGTCAACGTAGGAGCATATGACCTGCATTCGATAGCTCCCCCACCTTATTGGTATAGACTTCCAATTGGGCGACCATCCATCCGTGAGGGCAGGATCCAGCCCACCATTGCCGTCCCATCCGAAGTCAAACCAATACGAGTCTGTAGTCCGGTAGGCCCGAATTGTTGTAGCAAATCCATACCTGGCCGAATCGGACAGATTCTTAACGCGGTATCCTGAAAAATAGTTGCCACCGTTAGTGATTTCATACGGACCGTCGCGGACGACTAGATTTGGGACAACGTCTGTAAGAAGCCCAGCATTCTGGTACTTTGCAATTGGGTTGTATGGCACAGTCTGTATGTCGCTCCACCTGAATCCCATATGGTTGAACACATAGGGATTAGCGATAGGTCTTGCGAAGAAGTGGTTGTCTAGAGGCTGATTTGAAACAAGTTGTACAATCCAATACACCGAGCTGGACCCCGCCATCTTTACGAGGTGTTCAATTGGTGGCTGCCATGACGTTTCGGTATAAAGCTGACCTTCTGACACCACTCTTAGCGCGTTCCGGAATGTGTCTAACGGGATTGTTTATTGAACTGTGGTATCCGATAGGTGACAGAAGCGAGAGTAAAATCTACTGTACTCTGGTACAATTGTCCCTGGGTTTTGGATATACAATAGGCTTCTATGCTTAAGTTGTTCTGTTAATAGGCTCTAATTCGTTTGCAGGAGATTGCACATGGGGCTACGTGTCGTTGGCGCAGGGTTTGGGAGAACGGGGACTCACTCCCTAAAACTGGCGTTAGAACGCCTCCTTGGCTCGCCATGTTACCACATGGTGGAGGTATTCAAACATCCGGAGCACGTTAGCGACTGGCATGCGGCAGCGTTGGGCAATTTGCCTGACTGGAACAAGCTTTTCGATGGGTACTCCGCAGCAGTAGACTGGCCGGCCTCTGCATACTGGAAGGAGCTAAGCGAGCACTATCCGGAGGCGCTTGTACTGCTCTCGGTAAGGGATGTTGAGGCATGGTGGCGAAGTACGCAAAATACGATTTTTCACGGATTAGACGATCATGGCGACCCGCAATGGCGCGCGATGTTAAATGCAATGTTTGAGTCGAGGTTTACTACCAAGCTGCACGATCATGATACGTGTGTGAGCGCTTTCCTGGGCAATATTGAGAGCGTAAAGGCCACAATAGACCCTTCTCGTCTGCTGGTGTGGCAGGCGAGTGATGGCTGGGAACCAATTTGTAACGCGCTCAGTTTGCCGGTACCCTCCGAGCCGTTCCCGTTAACAAACACTACTGAAGATTGGGCAAAGCGCCGTGCAGCTGCAGAAGCTGACACGAAAGATTCCTGACGTTTGCCGTGTGGTCAACGATCGCTGCCGCGTAGTACTTTGCGGCAGCATCGCCACGAATTCCATGGCTGTGGATAGGGTATTGGGCCTGCTGCATTCTACCGCTCAGGCGTCTGGATTTCGCTCACATCCCCCAAGATATAATTCTAAGTTTCAGAATTCGGAATTTTGACAAGGCTGGGCATCAAGAATTTGCTGGCCTCTTGTCCTATTAGCACTGGTTACTCTCATAGGCATTTAACAAAGTTGCCAATGCTGCCCCAAATAGAGTAGTTTTTCGCCGTCTATGGCCCAAAATGAGGTAGAACGGCAGCCGACCAGTGGCGTCTGCTTTGGTGATTTCATATTCCAGGCAAGGTTTTCCAAACTGTTTATTTGTCGGCTATATTGGCCTTAGGCATCTCTCCTCAATATGCTTTTGGGCGGACGGCTACATCCTAATTGTCGGCTTTGAGGCTGAGCTTTCAGGACGAAACCGGATTGTTGAATTAGTGCCATTTAAAGTAAATGGCCGCAACATGTGAAAATCAGGACACCGGTTGATTTACTGACGTAAATTAGGTATTTTAGGCGTATACTTAAGATGTATGAATAAATACGGAGTGAAACATTGGGCAAAGGCATAGGACAGAGTAGACTTTTCAGGCCCCAGGGAACGTTTCACGCCTTAACTTACCGAAATTTTCGACTGTTTTTCATGGGCCAGCTGGTTTCCGTGGCTGGAAGCTGGATGCAGATCGTTGCTCAGAGTTGGTTGGTTTGGCAGATCACTCACAGTAGCGCCTGGCTAGGCATTGTTACAGGGGCCGGCGCGCTTCCATTTCTAGTCTTTAGCTTTATTGGTGGTAGGCTTGCTGATTCGTATCCTCGACGGTCGATCCTCGTTGTTACGCAGTCGCTGCTTATGGTAATGGCCTTCCTGATGGCACTGGTCGCTTCAAAATACTCTCCTATTCCTCTCCAAGCGTGGATGATTGCGGTGCTCGCCGGGTTAACGGGCGCGGTTACCAGCGTAAATATGCCGGCTCAACAAGCCTTCGTCACCGAGATGGTGGAGAATCGTGAGGCGATAGGCAATGCCATAGCGCTAAATTCACTCCGCTTCAATCTTGCACGTGCAATGGGCCCTGCTCTTGCCGGTGTCGTGCTGGTTCACGGTGGCGCCGCGGTCTGTTTTCTGGTCAACGGTATTAGCTTCGTTGCGGTCATTATTTCGCTCCTCATGATGAAACTGCCAGCGTACAAAACGAGAACCGGGACTCGTGGGGTTATCGATGGTTTTCGATATATAAAATCAACGGCCTGGATCGCGCAAATCCTCGCCCTCGTGTTCGTATCCAGTTTACTCATTTGGCAGGTGACTACCCTGTTTCCCGCCCTGGCAGGTAAAGGAATAAACGGGGCAAAAGTATACAGCTACCTCATGGTGAGCAACGGGGTAGGTTCGGTGCTCGCAGGATTTGCGCTTGCCGCATGGGAAGTACCCATTCGCAAGCGACTTAGCGTGCCATTGAGTGCAGCGCTGTCAGCAATCATGGTGATGGTAATCGGCGTGGTGCATAGTGTACCTCTTCTGGTTGCATCGGTTTTTTGCAGTGGTGTAATCATGACGCTCTTTGGTATCGGTGCCCAGACACGCGTACAGAGGGCGGTACCCGACGAATTACGTGGCCGCGTTATGGCTATATATACCCTTCTTGCTAACGGCCGTTATTCACTGGGTGGACTCGAGATTGGCCCACTCGCACAGCTCATTGGCGTTGATGAGGCTATAATCTTTAATAGTGTGTTGAGCCTTATCATCGTTGTGCTCGTGGCGCTGGTAAGTGGCGACAGTGTTGCGCGCAGCCTGCGCCGGGACCAGGAGCGCGCCTTAGCAGTGACAGAGGAATAGGTCAATTCCACGTTGACCGCTGCGCTGTTGTGCCGGAAGCGGGGAACCAAGTAGAACACTTAGAGGAGACGTAATTGCAATACCGCTTGTTAGGGAAAACAGGGTTCAGGATTTCTGCCGTCAGTTTTGGTGCATGGGCAATAGGTGGCGCGTGGGGTACTACTGACGATGCTCAGTCGCTTTCTGCGCTGAATTGTGCAATAGACTGCGGCGTAAACTTCATTGACACCGCGGACGTGTACGGAGATGGTAGAAGCGAACGGCTCGTGGCCCAATTACGCAAAAATCGGCGAGAACAGATCTACGTTGCAACTAAATGTGGTCGGCGTCTCAACCCTCACGCCGCAGAGGGATACACAGCGCATAATCTTGAGGCGTTTGTAGATCGCAGTCTACAAAACCTTGGCACCGATTACATCGACATTTTGCAACTTCATTGCCCGCCCACACCGGTGTATCACGATGCTAGGGTATTCGCTGCCCTGGATGCGATGGTGGAAGCAGGCAAAGTGCGCCATTATGGTGTTAGTATTGAACGTGTTGACGAGGGAATTACAGCGATGTCCTATCCCGGTGTAAGCTCGATACAGGTGATATATAACATCTTCCGACAAAAGCCAGCAGATAACCTGTTTAAAGAAGCTGTAAAGAACAACGTTGGGATTATTGCTAGAATTCCGCTCGCATCAGGATTGTTAACGGGGAAGCTACGGCAGGATACCAAGTTTGAGGCCGATGACCACAGGCTGGTTAATCGGCATGGAGAATCGTTCGATAGGGGTGAGACATTTTCAGGGGTAGATTATGATAGTGGATTGAAAGCCGTGGAAATGCTTCGCCCAATTGTGCCAGATGGAATGACAATGGCGCAATTTGCACTTCGATGGGTACTTATGAACGATGCCGTGAGCTGTGCCATACCTGGGGCCAAGACGGCAGACCAGGCCGCTGCCAACGCAGCCGCTGCAGATTTTGCACAACTCACGCCAGAGCAGATGGCGGCAGTGCGTGAAATCTACGACGACGAGATTCGTGGGCAGGTGCAGCATCACTGGTAACGTACTTTTTACGTTCCCAGTACGAAACCCCCGGCGACCTACCTGCACATATTGTGCAGCCGTGCCAAAGCATTATAACAAGGGCAACACCGGGTGCATT
>JAJZFK010000179.1 GCA_021805405.1 bacterium | reverse complement strand
ATTAGGCGTAAAAGTGGTAGAGGCTCTCGGTAAGGTTGGCGACAGTAGGTCGCTGTTTTCGTTGGAGCGCCTTGCAGAAACCCGCAGCAAGCGACTGCAGCCTGTGCGCGAAGCTGCTCTTCTCGCTCTACCGGAACTGCGCCAGTTCATTGGCAATATGCACGCGGGTAAAGCCCTCTTACGGCCATCGCAAGCACCAACTGCAGATCTGCTACAGCCCGCATCCAGTTGCAATGCCCCCAACAGCGACAACCTGCTGTCCCCAGACTCGAAAGAGCCATAACCCTAGCGACCTTTAAGCCAGCAGCGCCTCGAGGTGGCTCTCCTGCGCCGACCGAAACTGCTCGTTGTAGAGAGTCTGGTAGACACCGGGCCGGGCAACCAACTCCTGATGTGTACCAATATCCACCACCCGTCCTTCGCTCATTACAACGATTCTATCGGCCATCACAATGGTGGAGAGACGGTGAGCAATTACGAAACTTGTACGACCCTTCATCAGCCGCTCTAGAGCGGCCTGCACATTGGCCTCCGTCTTGCTATCCAAAGCAGAGGTAGCATCATCCAGTATAAGGATACGGGGATCGGTTATAGCCGCTCGTGCAATTGACATTCGCTGCTTTTGGCCCACCGAAAGTTTAATGCCTTCTTCGCCTATCTTGGTATCGTACCCAAGTGGCAGCGCCATGATGAACTCATGCATATCGCCATCCTGCGCGGCTTGAAGTATCTGCAGATCTGTGGCATCGTGAAAGCCGTATTTAATGTTCTCACGCAAGGAGACTGAGAATAGCAGGCTCTCCTGGCTTACTATACTGATCTGGCGCCTAATTGACTCAAGGCGCAGGCTTCTAAGGTCTACTCCGTCTACCAGAATTTTGCCATCCGTCACCTCATAAAAACGTGCAATGAGGTTCACCAATGTTGTTTTGCCAGATCCGCTGGGACCAACAATCGCGATCATTTCACCTGGGTTCACTTTTAGGCAGATGTCATGAAGTACAGGATTACCCTTTTCGTAGGCAAAGGTAACATGGTCAAACTCTACTTCACCCTTCATATCGCGCATGGAGATCGCCTGTTCCGCATCCACAATTTCCGGCAGGGTGTCCAGTGTTTCAAATACACGTTCCATGGCTGCAACGGTCCACTGTACCGTAACGTTAAAGTCAACGATACGCACCGCAGGATCATACAGCTGAGCCACGAGAGCATTGAAGGCTAGCAGCTGTCCAATAAGCATATGATGGTGAAGGATGATTGCGCCGCCGTACCATAAAATGATCCCGGTGAAGATGGCTCGAATAACCTGCGCATTCGCCCCCAGTTTGCGGTTAAGGCGCATCTGCTTCATGCCAATGGTGAAGTTGTCACGAATAGTATCAACAAAGCGCTCGGTTTCGTATTCCTCGCGCGCAAACGCCTTGACGACCGCGATTCCGGCCAATTTCTCCTGCAACACTCCCAGCATGGCATCCCAGCGATCCCTAAGTTCGATACCTAATGGGCGAATGTGCCGTATAAAGAGTTTGAAGTTGATAACGTAGAAGGGTATACCAGCGACGGCTACCAGCGCAAGTTTCCACTGCATGGTGAAAAGCACAACCAGTATGGCGATAAGGCTGAACATATCCGCCATAAAGGTTACAAACCCGCCAGATATCATCTGCTGAATAAAATCGATGTCACCCATAAGCCTGGCCATAATCTTGCCAGTTTGGCGGCTATCGTAGTACGCCAGTGAGAGACGGTTTAGGTGGCGGTACGATTGAAACCTGAGATCAAAGACGATACGCTGTCCCAACCACCCTATCGTAAAGTTTAGCCAGAACGATACGACTCCTCGAAACGCATACAGGCCCACAATTCCCCAAAACACCCAGTTGAGCGCTCGATAGTTGTGCTGTGGCAACACGCTGTCGATAGTATAACCAATAAGGCGGGGCATAACTATTGGAGTAAAGGTAATGCAGAGCAGAAGGAATACTGCCAGTATCACCCTCTTGCGGTATGGCTTTAAGTAACTAAGTAATCTGGGAAACTGTCCCATTGCAATCGTTTCTCCTGCGGTATGAAGGGAGCCGCACTACATAGCCGGGGCTACAACCCCTGTGGCCGTGTCGTCATGACCTTCAAGCGCAACCTTAAACTGCTGCAGGTAGAGCCCCGCATATACACCGCCAGATGCCAGTAACTCGGCATGACTACCAGATTCCCGGATGTTTCCACTCTCCATCACCACAATTCTATCTGCCTTTACAATGGTGGAAAGCCTGTGGGCAATTACGAACGATGTGCGACCCTGCATGAGACGGTCCAGTGCTTCCTGAATCAGTGCCTCTGTTTCTGAGTCGAGCGCCGATGTAGCCTCATCAAGAATAAGTATGCGCGGGTCTGCAAGCACCGCACGCGCAATAGCGATTCGCTGCTTTTCACCACCGCTAAGCTTTACGCCGTCCTCGCCCAGCCGGGTGGAATATCCGCGTGGCATCCCCTCAATTACATGGGCAATGTTGGCGATACGGGCAGCTTCCTTTACCTCGTCATCGGTTGCTTCCAGTCTTCCATACCGAAGGTTCTCCAAGATCGTCGTGTTGAAGAGCATCGTCTCCTGAATAACAACGCCAACCTGCCGGCGAAGCGAGGGAAGCTGAATGTCGCGCAGGTCATGGCCATCAATTGTGATGGATCCTTCAGTTACGTCGTAATGGCGCTGAAGCAGGTTAACGGTGGTTGTTTTGCCAGATCCCGACTGCCCTACGAGAGCAATCATCTGGCCGGCCTCCACTTCAAGGTTTATACCCTTGAGAACAGGCTGTCCCTGCTGGTACTCAAACCAGACTCCGTCGTACTTCACGTTGCCCTTAATTGTTGGGAGTGCGATAGCACCGGGTTTATCGGTTACTGTTGGTTTTGTATCGAGCGTTAGGAAGATACGCCACAGTGCGGCGTTCGTTCGCGCGATGACATCGTTTAGTTGAATCATGCGCAACGTTGGTGCGTAAAGATAGCCTCCAATGTAGCCGTAAAATGCCATGAGCGTACCTGGTGACACCCTACCAGTCATCACCTGCCTGCCACCGTACCAAAGCAATAGTGCAGTGCCTAATGCGCCAATGAATTCCGCAAGCGTCCACAGCGCAGTGCTCAACATGGTTGCACGCACATTGAGGCCCAGCAGGCTGCGCGTTTCGCCAGTAAACTGAAGAACCTCATAGCGTTCACGTGCGTACGACTTTACTACCTGTACACCCGAAAGCTTCTCTTGCAGATCTCCGTAAATCTGCTCTCGCTGCTCGCGTACATCGGCACTTGTCTGCTTTATTCGCCCAATAAACACCAGATAGTTAGCAACATATATGGGGTAAACCGAAAGTGCAACAAGGGCAAGTTTCCAGTCCATTTTAAAGAGTATCACCAACACAGCAGCCAGAGTGACGCTGTCCTGAAGTACGTTGACGAAGCTGCCGCTTATTAACTGATCGAGCGTTGCTACGTCATTGGTGATATTGCTCATTAACTTGCCGGTCTTGCTCTTTTCAAAAAAGCCAAGTGATAAAGTCTGCATATGGGCGTAGAGTTTGCGGCGCATATCCATTTTGAACTGCTGACCCAGAAGCGTTATGGAGTAGGTCAACCAGTAACCGGCAAGCGCGCCTGCAATGGCTAGCAACACAAACGCCAGGAATATTTGTAGCAGATGAACTGGAAGGTTGTGTTTAACCGCGCTAGGCATGAGGCTGTCGGTGAGAATTTTGATGAGGTAGGGCGGTGGCAAACTAATTGCGGAAGTCGTAAGCGTGAGACATGCTATCAGCAGCAGTAACCGCCAATAGGAACGTACTTCTTTTAGAAATCTAATAAAATTATGCATAGCGTTGGTTTCCGTTTAGCAGAAGGCGTTGCCCGCTTATCCAGTCTCTCGGTTGTACCGTACGCAAAGTTTTCGGATCTACCTGAAAACAAAAGCCTCGGCAGGCATCACAGCACTGCGGAGGCACTCCAGTATTGATTATCAGGTATCTATACCTATATTTTACACCCCTCAACACAATAATAATAGAAAACTGGCTGGAATTTAAGTAAATTACCAGCCAGTTGAGTGGTATCCCTATAATCGCAAAGCAAATTACCATTAGCACAAGGCGCCGATACCGTGTTCTAGCACTAACCGGCAGGTGTAGTTGCTTGCAAGTTGAATTGGAGGCTCAAGTTAAATGAGCGTGTCATATACCTGCACTCGTGACCAGAGGTGTCCGCATTTGTGCTGAAACTCAATGTGGTCTGGGTGTGTTTGGTAGAGGTCATGGCCAGCTACATCGGCAAACTCTACTAATAGGCATACACCGTAGCTACTGTCAACCTCCTTCCGTGGAGTATTTGCTGGCAGGCCAGCTTCCAGCCTGAGCACTGATGGTATCGCGGAAAGGTACTGCTTGCAGCCCTCCACCAGTTGGGAGGCATCGGATGGTTGTGGGCTTTCGCTCAACCAGAAGAAAACAACATGAAGAAAACCTGAGACGTCGTACTTGCTCATCGGCCAATAATGCTCCATATCTATTGCGAGTATTTTGTAATTATCCTATGTTAGGTGCAATCGCAGTTAAGTCAGTCACCCTCCACTCCAAGCAGCACCAATTCGGCCAACCGCAGTGCTGCCGCAGTTTCTGGCTTAAGGTGAGCCTTCTGATCCAATTGCTGCGGTCTGTTACGACGTGTAAAGTAACCATGCATTGCCCGGCGAGGCTTATCCGTTACATTCAATGTTCCACCGTGCCACACGTTGGCATTAAAAAAGA
>JAJZFK010000219.1 GCA_021805405.1 bacterium | reverse complement strand
ACTCGTGCATGAAGGATGCGATTGTACTTGTAAGGAGTGAAGAGGCTACCGGGTTGGTGAGGGCATAAAACTGAGAAGTGCCCGCAGGAAATTCCACGCGGCATGCTGTAGGCGACGGTGTCTCCTTCAGCGTTTCGGGGCTGTCACAGTAGGAGCAGCGGAGGTTACATCCGTACAATCGTACGAACACCTGCCGCTGCCCAACAAGGATCCCTTCCCCCTGAACCGATGAGAATATCTCGACCAGCCGGGCGGAAGGTTGCACAGAGCTAAACGCGCATCTGCGCTACATTTATCCGGTTCTTGGCTCGCTCAATCTGCAGCTTAAGGTCTGCCACGTTGGTCTCTTCCGATGAGCCTAGTGCCACCTCTGCGGTCTGCAGCGCCTTACGAGCTCGTTCCACATCAATGTCGGCAGCCATCTCTGCAGAGTCGGCGAGAATGATAGTTTTCTGCCGTGTTACTTCCATAAACCCGCCGCTGCAGGAGACGAACTCCTGCGCACCGTTGGGCAGATCTATCTTGATGAGGCCGATTTTGAGCTCGGTAAGAAGGGGCGCATGACCGGCCATAAGACCTAGCGATCCTTCAACACCGGGGGCGCGTAGCGACTGTACTTCGCCTTCAAAGAGTACACGAGCGGGAGTTACAAGCTCCAGGTTAAACGTGGGCATGATTTCTCTCCGATCAGGACTGCATTGTCTTGGCCTTTTCGACGGCCTCTTCTATGGTACCAACGTTGTAGAAGGCCTGCTCTGGGAGATCGTCGTACTTGCCTTCAATAACCTCTTTAAACGAGCGAACAGTCTCTTTAAGTGGTACGTACTTGCCGGGGATACCGGTAAACTGCTCGGCAACATGGAACGGTTGGCTAAGGAAGCGCTCGATACGGCGGGCGCGGGCAACTACCAACTTATCATCATCCGACAGTTCGTCGATACCCAGGATGGCGATGATGTCCTGAAGCTCCTTATACCGTTGCTGAATCTGTTGAACACCCCTTGCAACAGCGTAATGTTCTTCGCCAACCACGTGAGGCTGGAGAATGCGGGAGGTAGAGGCTAATGGATCCACAGCAGGATAGATTCCCTTTTCAGCCACGCGCCGCTCAAGGTAGACGTATGCGTCGAGGTGGGCGAATGTGGTAGCTGGCGCGGGATCAGTTGGGTCGTCTGCAGGAACATAAATCGCTTGCACCGAGGTAACCGAACCCTTTTTGGTGGAGGTGATTCTCTCCTGCAGCGCACCCATCTCGGTAGCGAGGGTAGGCTGATAACCAACAGCGCTTGGAATACGTCCAAGCAGTGCAGAAACCTCGGCACCTGCCTGCACGAAGCGGAAGATGTTATCAACAAAGAGAAGAACGTCTTGACCCTCTTCCTCGCGGAAGTATTCGGCTACCGTAAGGGCAGAGAGGGCTACACGAAGGCGCGCTCCCGGCGGCTCGTTCATCTGGCCGAAAATCATGGCAGTCTTGTCAATAACGCCGGACTCGCTCATTTCAAGCCAGAGGTCATTACCCTCGCGCGTTCGCTCGCCAACACCGGCAAAAACGGAGAAACCACCATGTTCCGTTGCGATGTTGGTAATTAGTTCCTGAATAAGTACTGTCTTACCAAGGCCCGCACCGCCAAAGAGACCAATCTTGCCTCCTTTAAGGAATGGGGTAAGCAGGTCAACGACTTTTAGGCCCGTTTCAAGCACTTCCTGCGCACTGTTCAACTCGGAAAACGGTGGTGGCTCACGATGGATTCCCCACCGCTCTTTGGCGTCGATAGGGCCCTTTTCGTCGATTGGTTCGCCAAGCAGATTGAGAACACGTCCTAGTGTTGCTCTACCTACAGGCACCGAGATAGGAGAACCTGTGTCGTTGGCTGCCATACCACGAACGAGGCCGTCTGTACTCGACATGGCTATACAGCGAACAACATCATTGCCGAGGTGCGAAGCTACTTCCAGGGTGAGATTAATACCGCGCGACTCATCGCGAACGATTACCGCGTTGTTAATGGTGGGCAATTGGCCCGGTTCAAAGCCCAAATCCACCACAGGTCCCTGCACCTGGACTACTTTTCCAATAGCCATGCTGCGCTCAAGTCCTCCCGTTGTGCGCAGCGGAGCAACCATTTCTGCCGCAAGCGCCGTGTATACAATTCAAAATTTTAGAGTTTTTGCACTCACGCAAATTGTCTGCTATATTTTAGCAGGTAAGGGCCACCTTAATCAAGGGCACCGGACGCAATATTGCCTCTGCCTCGTTACAGAACCGGGGCTAAATCCGCGGTGAATACCTACTTCAATTATTCACTAATCAATTGAGTCGCGGTCTCTATTCCCGCGGGCGGCAAACCAAGCCAATTACATTACCACCTATTGTGATCGATGATGCTGTACGGACTTAGCTAACGACGATCGTGTGCGGCGGGCAACGTGGCTATGAGTAAAACAACGCAAATGCATTTGCTGGGAAATTCACTAGATGCGTTTACTTCCATGAGGTTAGACACGCAGGGAGCGCGCTCTTTGGGATAACGCGGTCGTTCGCCCGCCCCGATCAGCGTCTGAACCTCCTCGTCACTGATCGTTCGGCGGATGGCGCCATCCTTCTTCGGCATCGTAACGGCGCGGAACGGACTGGAAACGAGCAGTTCGGTCTTCTGCAGAAACACGCCCAGACCACGCAGGGGATGGAAGTGGCCGCTAACGGGACGCGGAGGCGAGCCTTTGCAGGAATAGAAGTGGAAATAGCGGCTCAGGGTAGCGGTGTTGAAGTCCTCCAGAGAGGGTTGCGGATTCCCCACGGCGGTGTACTAGCGTAACAGCGCCCTAAGGTACGAGGCATCGCAGACACGGGTATTTATCGAAAGACCGTTGTAATTCTATAAAATAGAATTCATCCTCATACTACTCTATTTTAGCGCATTATTTTAGGTTTGTAAGATTTCAAGGGCAGGAAGTCACGCCATGCAACACGATCCTGGTCTGTCTCACAACTGTTGGGTGCAACGGATGCCCCCTTCGCGATTGACGTTGGAATGCTGGTCATTAAAACCATGCTTTCTGAGAACTTTGTTCGCCGTGATGAAGCCAATCGGATTCAATCATTGGTCCGTGAGAAAGGACAGCACACTCTGATTGATAGGATCAAGGTGCGCTATCTGTCCGATGACGAAAAAGCTGGGCAGAATTTGGCGGCTATGCACACAAGTTTGTACGTAGCCATGACCGCTTCACTTTCCTGCGGTTCGCAGTTCTGTGAAAGCTGAGTCCGTCCCCTGGTCGTCTTCGTCGATGAGCAAGACCTCTCATTTTAAGCCGGCCAGGGCGACAGCGAATTTGATCGCCACGGTAGAGTTGCCGTCACCACCCTTGACATATCCAATTGTGATATTCATACAATGCGTTTCGCCATCAGTGTGCTAAAAAATAGATATAAAACCGAAATCGAAGCGATGTACGACAGTTAGCGGAAGTCGGCGAACTTGCACGTTGTTATTCGGAGGAAGGCAGACGCGAGTAAGTTGGGTTAGAGGATCAGGATGCTATCAGTTATCGGCGCGGCTTTTCCAAAAAATGAACGCGGTTCTTCCAATTAAGAGCCTGGTGACGCTCCCAAAACGTAATCAGGGCCCGAGTCATCGTTCCGAATTCATCGTTGGCAATCGTCAAGGCATCTACAAAAATCACGCCCCCATGGGACTGACCGTCGGCGGCCAACTCGACCAGAAGCGGAGGTATCGTTTTCAAATCATAGGTGACTAAGGTAAGTCCTGCCTCTGCTGCTACTATCAGCAGTTCCCTGTCGTTCCCTCCTCGGAAAGCCTCCTGCTGCCAAATATGCACGCTCTCGATTATAATGGCAGGCTGATGCTTCTGCACCTGGCCTGCCACGACATGAGAGATATTCTCGTCCAAGAGGAGATTACAAGGCATGAGCCGTTAGGGATCTACGCGAGATAGGTCAGCATCGGTCAGGCTAGTACGCTCGATCTGCGGAAAGAACCTCTTGAGCCGTTCTACACCTTCCCTGTTCTCGGCAAGCGCAGCCTCGATCTCTACCGGATACGCTGCAGCATAGTCAAAGGCGGCTTGCACCAGTTCGGGGCGTACGTCCAGATGTTCAGCAGTCCGGGCAATATCGCTGTCATACTGCTGCGCGATCATGACCAACTGCCAGACTTCCAAGCGGCCTTTGATACAGGCCACGCGTTCGCCATTGATACTGCGAAACTCGATATGAGGAAAACGGTTCTGGCGCAGCCATTCGTCTACAATGCGTGCGCCTACCTCGCTGACAGAGCGGCGTTCTTTCTGAGCGATCCTGCGCACCTCGGCGGCGTCTCCATCGGGAAGGCGTAGGGTTAAAGCCGTTGGCATGGACTTGGTTTTCCTTGTTGATTCATATGGATCATTGTGCATCACACAAATCACTTTACATTACTATGATACACTTGAATCACCAAATTGGCAAGTGTCGGCTCGTTCATCAATAGAGTTCTAATGCCTGGAATGCTACGGCTAATTCTCGCATGGCGTGCGTCGGTAAGCGTCAAATAGTTACCACGTCGAGATTATAGAATGAAGAGTCGATAATATCTCCACCTAAAAACGGCGGTGCTCTACGTTGTTCACGCGTGCGAGAGGTCTATAAAGCTGTTTTTCATTGGGCGCAACAACTGGCTCGTTGCCAACACACAACGCGGTGCTAACGCAAATGCAATTATCTACAGCTTCGTGGAAACTGGCAAAGAAAACGGACTTAACCCATACTTATATCTTAAGTTGCTGTTTGACGAGCTACCTAACA
>JAJZFK010000395.1 GCA_021805405.1 bacterium | reverse complement strand
AGTAAACCTGCGAGTAACCACCTGGCCGGGTTGGGTTATAACGCTCTTCAGCATGAGTCTGCGATCTTCTGCCTTCACACTGTTCTGTGAACCTGCTGCAGTGTCACCAAAAGTCACTGTTACGTTGTAATTGCCATCGGGTAGCTTTACGGAGAAGTAAAACGGCTGAGAGGCGGTAATAGCAGTGCCATCGCGCGTTAAGTGAGGCACCGTTCCAGATTCAAAGCCAAATCCGCGCTGGTCGCTATAACGTTCGTCGGGACCTACCCGCTCTGCACGCGGTGCAAGCACACCAGACGAGAACTGATAGGTAGAAATTGCGCTGCTCCCCCGTGCAGCAGCCCTTGCAGTCGGTACGGCCATGAGTGCAAAGGCTGCTATACAAAGATAGTTAGAAACTGCTTCCAAACTTGTTATACTCCAATGTTAACCTGCAAGTGCCCGGCCTAATCGTCCTCGATCGTCCACAGGTAGCATATTTGCCTGCCGTTAACCGTGTGTGTTGCGACAAGCGACGACCCGGTCATCCATTTATCATGACCATCGCACCACAACACATTGATGCCGCCTGAATGTGATAGTGGGGCAACACACGGACTTGGTAGCTTGCATGCAGTGACCATTTTATACCCGCTTAACTGCAGCGTTGGTGGGTTAGTGAGCGTGTTTACAACAGGATTATGTATATCAAAGTCCCAGCCAATCGATATGTTCTGATAATTGTTATCGGCGTATACCATTTCAGATGCAAACACCGTGCTGGCTGGCACCTGTATGGCTGAGAGAGGCTGGCCCGAAACACCGTGGGTAGGAACTCCCCCACGATACGTGCGACCGTAGTAGTAGGCACTGTTGATGCCGTACGTACCGAATCGCGCGCCAGCTCGCTGCGTACACCGGTCTCCCTTACCTGTTGGGCCACAAGGAACATATTTCAGCGCATATGAAATGTTGTCCGGACAGTCGAAGACGTCCTGGTTTTTCACGTAGGGGTAGAGAGAGTCCATCCACTTGGGATAGTATGGGCGATTGCCTACGTAGCTTGCCTCAGGCAGAACCTCGTCGTAATCCTCCACGTAGATCATGAGCGCCAGGCCCACCTGCTTCTCATTAGAAATGCACGCAATGCTCCGTGCTTTTTCACGTGCTTGGGCAAAGACCGGGAACAATATAGCGGCCAAAATTGCAATAATTGCGATTACTACCAAAAGCTCGATAAGTGTAAATCCCTGCGTCGTCTTACGACGATCATGGGAATGAAAAGCATTGTATGCCATTGAATATTCTCCAGATGTGTTCCGTGTAAGAACGAAATTGCATACCATGTTGCAATTTCACAATATAAACGGAATTAATTATAACAAGGGAATTTACCCGCGTCAATGCCCGGGATGTCAATTAGAAAAAATAATTGACCCGCGTCACTAATTTCTCCCAAAACTACCTGCCTTACCGTCCAGAATCGATATCAGGTGTTTGCCCGCAAAGCGGTGTGCCCCCTGGCTTCGCACAGGATGCGGCAGCCTGAATACGACAAAACACCCAGGCTGCCAAGAAAACAACAATGAGCTACTTGTCTGGTCCAATCTCCACCTTGAGGTATTTCCGCAGTGGACAGTTGCTCAGTTTGCGAAGCCCCTGAACCACTGCATCGGCATTAATAATTGCCCCTGTTGGGCTTGTATGAGTGTGATCAATGGGAAACAGATGCTTCACCATGATAGGTCCCAGCATGTCGTACCAGCCAGCCACAATCTTGTTGAGGTCAATGAAGTAGGCGTGTTCCGATTCTGCCACCTGCTTGGACCACAGACCGTAGTCGTGGTTGTTTCGGTTTACACGCGTACCGTGCCACATGTCGCGCGGTATAGGTGATGCGATGATCGCAACTGCTCCAGCCTTCTCGGCGTCGTCAACATACTTCCGCAGGTACCAGCCATAGGTATGAACAACCTCTGTTTTACCTGTCTTCTGGTGCACAATGGTAACATCCTGGGTGCCGATGCCTTTAATAGAGGCGCGCCCGGTTCCGTGCTGAATGGGACCGCCGTCATTATGGCCAAACTGCATTAGTACGAAATCACCAGGCTTGAGCATCGCACGAACTTTTGCCCACAAGCCCTCGGTATAGTAGCTTCTGCTACTGCGGCCACCCAGTGCACGGTTAACCACGTTGAGTCTGGGTAAATCAAAATACTCGTGGATAACAGTACCGTAACCCTCGTCGCGCGGTGTGCCGTTGCGCATAGTAGAGTCGCCTATCAGGAAAAGCGTTGGTAGTGCAGGATTGATAGGCAGGTCTTTGGGAGCGGCTTGGGCCTGCATGGGACCAAAAGCAAACGCAGCAAGTATACAGAACAGGGTGAGCTTCTTGAAATGCATGAAATTCAATGACCTTTCTTACAGTCATAGTCGCCTTGGGGAGCCCTCCGCTTAAACGCGGAATGTTTAGTTACCCGGGTCAACGATCTTATTCTACCAGACTTTCACGCCATTCCGCCATAGAATTTGCAATGTAGTTGCACAAATGTTCGCACAAATGACTGCAGTACCTAGTGCCGACGTTAATGTTGGCATAATGTGAATCCTCAATTTAGATAATTACGCGGTCATAGTGGGCACAAGACGCTGGTACGAAGCGTGGTGCGATTACAGCAGCCCCGTTCTCTTTCGAATCACCCACTCTAGTGTGAGAGGCACGACGAATAGAATGAGCCATACTGGCGAGTCCCAAATATCTGTCTCATTGCTCCGCCTCACCTTTAAACTAAAGCGGCGCAATCCGTTCATCCACTGCTGTAATTGATCAGGCTGATAGTACCTTCCACCGCCAGCAGCCGCCAGATGCTTAAGGTAGTTAATATCCAGTTCTGGTTTCTGCAGTTCCAAGGAGATACTGTTGACGATGAATGCGCTGGAAGCTTTGGCAGCCGCATTTAGTGGCGACGTTACCTCAACGGTGTAGTGCCCCGTTTGCGGCGGCGTGAATACCGCCGTAAACAACCCGGGTGACCCTGCAGTTGGTCTTAAAACGATGCTGCTCTTCTGGCCGCCGGCTCCAATGATCGTGCCATTCACCTGAGGTGCCTTCACAGGGTGGTAGTACGGATCCAGCAGGCGCACGCTCACCGTAGCACTTTGGCCAAGCCTATACTGCGTACTATCTGTGTTTACCTGCACAAAACGTGAATTACCGGGCAACTCTCGCGGTGTTAACGCCCGCAGCACCTGTCCCCAATATCGGTAGAAATACCTGTCGCCAACCTTCCACCGCCATTCCCAGGTGCTGTCGGCTAACTGTGCGTAACAGAGGCCCGCTCCGAAACTCTGCATTACTGCGACCGGATAGGGACCGTTGGCATTAGAACGAAGCGGGTTTACGGCGAGCACGGTAGCTGCCGGTCGAGGCCTCTCTGTGCCCGCACACCAGTACATCCCGGGCAGGCTCTCCCAAACGCGCAGGTTCCTGGCAGGATCGCCGCTCATCTGCATTATCTCGCTACGCTCACCGGATGGAGTAAGCTTCCACTGAAATGGACGGTTTGTGAGGATGGGATCTGCCGACGGGCCAAACACAACAGGAATAACCGGCTCTAGTGCAGTGCCGTAGTAGTCTTGCGGCATATGGTTTTCACCAGCAATAATCAGAAGGCTGCCACCCCTGTCCTCGACGAAACGGCGCAGCATAGCGAGCTGGTCATCTGAAAATTCCGACCGAGGCACATCACCAAGGATCACGATATCGAAGTTGAACAATGTTTTTTCGTCGGTAGGAAACGATTTTATTGGAATGTTGCCATACCCACCAGAAGCGGTACCATCTCCCTTTAATAAAAGACATGCGAACCGAAGAGTTGTGTCGCGCATGATCGCACTACGCAAATATCGGTACTCCCAACGTGGACGGTCTTCAACATAAAGGACGCGCAGCCGCTTCTTGATAACGGTCTGTACCAGGGAACGGCTGTTATTTGTGTAGGTAACTTCACCAGGCTGGTGATCTGCAACAACCGAGTAGACAAACCTTCCTGGCTGGCGAGCGACGTAGGTGAATTTCAATTCCTGTTTTACGTTGTTTGCAGCCATGTGGACAGACTGGCTCATAAACGGCTTACCGTCACGAAGAAGCCGTACCGTAACCTGCTTGCCCGCGTAACCACGCTGCTGCAGCTCCGCGTAGAACGTCACTACGTTGTTAACGCGCACGCTGTCATCTGCAAGTGCACTAATCACGGCAACATCACGGGTTGGCGTGGGATCGCCAATTCCCAGGCTGCCAACGGTTATGCCGGCACTGTGGGCATCAGCGGCTGCAGCCCAACCGTCCGGTCCCAGGTTGCTGCCGCCATCGCTCACCACCAGCACACCCGCCACTGGCTGCCCCGCCAAGGTTCGCACCGCATCCTGCACCGCAGTGCCAATTTGGGTAGATTCGCCGTGAAGTGACGGTCGAATTGCAAATTGGTAACGTTGCAGAGCCTTTTCGTTCACAGGAATACCGAGCGATTGAGGCTCTTGAGCGAAGCTAAAGAACTTCAGCCTGAAGTGCTTTGAAAGTTCACTGAGCACCCGGGAATGGTTTAGCAGGCTGTTCTCTCGTTCTAACCGAGTGAATCCGCCTACACGTGAGGCGGCGATCCCCTCACCTTTACTCTCTTCAGCAGCAAATGTGGCTGGCAAATGGACGTCCTGCCGGTTCATGGAGCCAGAATTATCGACGAGCACAGCTGCGTACGGAAGGATCTGGCTAACCGTAACAAGCCTAAGCGTAGGTTGGAAGAGAAGCAGCACAAGCGCCGCCACCGAAA